>SHWK01000012.1 GCA_009693885.1 Rickettsiales bacterium | reverse complement strand
GATAAAAATTTAGTGAAAGAAGTGAAGTTTTTGCGTGTTGAAGAAACCAAATTTTAGTTACAAACTTATTTACTTTTGTATAAAACTATTGAAATATATATTACATACTGGTCCACTATTTCTGTTTAAAGCTTAGATTGTTTTAAAAATAAAAATATGAATATAAGGCAAATACTTATTTTTTTTACGATTATTTTATCATCACTCTATCTGAATGCTTCTTTAGCAACGGCTGGGGGGCCAGATAATGAATGGATATATTGTAGTGATGAATGGGGTGTTTGTAAGTTTAGTGGAACTGCTAGAGTTCGTTATGGTGTAGAGGGTGCTTATAACTATGGTATTTATACTAAGACAGTGGATTGCAGCAATGAAACTTTTGGTGATCCAGCATATGGCCATTTTAAAAACTGTTACTTTGAGATTGTAGACAACCCGCCATCAGTAGAACCTCCAGCGGCTCAGGCTCCAGCAGGAGGATCTTCACTCAATGCAGGTAATCCATCTCCACAAAATAGCAGTTTGTCTTATAGTGCTAATGATAACGCTCTTTCCTCAACTATGTGCAACGCTATGCGGCTCGTAACTGGCAATGCTGGCAAAGCTTTTGCGGCTTTTGCAATTATTTCACTTGGCATCGGATTCTTTACTGGCAAGGTTTCTTGGGGTCTGATGATTGGTGTTGCTATTGGTATTGCTGCCATGTTTGGTGCGCCAACAATTGTTGCGGTATTGAGCGGAAAAGATACATTTGATTGCGGAAGTTAATCTGGTATTTAGTTTGGTACAATGAAAAACAAATCAGGATCCAAGAGCTATTTTTTTAAGAAAGTTGCAATATAATTTACATCCAAATCTTTAGCGTCAATTTTCCATTCATCTTTTAAAATATTATAGCTAAAGCCAGACAGTCCTTGTAAATCAAGGCCGCAACCATTTGCAAAATTTGCAATTTCTGATGGTTTTAAAAATTTCTTCCAATCATGAGTGCCAATTGGCAACCAGCGTAAAATATATTCGGCGCCAACTTTTGCTAAGGCAAAAGATTTTACAGTGCGGTTTAAAGTTGCAATAAATAATATTCCATCATCTTTTAGTAAAGATGCGCAATCTTCTACAAATTGCGCAACATCGGCTACATGTTCGATAATTTCAAGGGCAAATACCACATCAAATTTTTCATTAATTTGATTTGCTTCAGCGGCGCGGTAATCAATTTTTAATCCTGATTTTTCTGCGTGAATTTTTGCAACTGCAATATTTTTTTCTGAAGCATCAATTGCCGTAACATCAGCACCCATGCGGGCAAATGGCTCAGAAATTAATCCACCACCGCAACCAATATCAATTATTTTTAATCCATTTAAAGCGGTTGTAGATTTTTCATCGCGCAAAAAATGTGCAACAATTTTTTGACGAATATAAGAAATTCGAATCGGATTAAACTTGTGCAAAGGTTTGAATTTGCCAGTTTCGCTCCACCATTCATCGGCAATATCGGAGAATTTTTTTACCTCTGCTTCATCAATTGTTGAAACCATTTTTTGCTCTAATTTTTGCGATAAATTTGATCGCGATTATTTTTTCTTCTTTTGTGGCAACTTGCCCAAATCGTTCATTTCATAGCTTTCAAGATCTTGCATCCAATCTTTTTTAACTTTTACAAATAGAAATAAATTTACTTTAGCGTCAGCGATTTCACCGATTTCTTTGCGAGATTCTATGCCAACTTCTTTTATCAAGCCGCCGTTGCGCCCTAGAATGATACCCTTTTGACTCTCCTTCAAAACAAAAATTGTTTGATGAATTGTTATGGTGCCATTTTCAGCAATTTTATAATCATCGGTTTTAACTGTGAGAGAGTAAGGTAATTCTTCGTTGAGATGCATGAATAATTTTTCACGAGTGATTTCGCTAGCGATTCCACGCATTGGTGCATCAGTGATATTATCTTCATCATATTGCCACGGGCCATCGGCGCATTTTTTTAGCATAAATTCTTTAAGCTCGGGAAGGCCATCACCAGTGGTTGCAGAGATCATGAAAATTTCATCTAAGCCAATTTGAATTAACCCCGCAACAATGTCGAGTAAGCGAGATTTTTTTACTAAATCAACTTTATTGATGATGATTGCTGGCTTGAAATCATTTTTTTTCAGCTCTTTGATGATGCGTTGATTTTCTTCATCTAAGCCGCGTTCGGCATCAATTAAAAAGCAAACAAAATGCGAATCGCGAATGCCTTGCCATGCCGATTTTACGATGAGGCGTTCAAGAATTTTATCGGAGCGAGGCAAGAAAACGCCAGGCGTATCAAGCAATACCAACTGCGTATCGCCTTCTACCAAAATCGCCTTAATCACATTGCGCGTTGTTTGTACTTTAGGTGAAACAATAGAAATTTTTTGTCCAAGCAATGTGTTGGTAAGAGTTGATTTTCCTGAGTTTGGCGCGCCAACTAGGGCGATGATGCCGAATTTTTTTGTCATATTATACATTATGTCATTCCCGCAAAAGCAGGAATCTTGTTTATAAGAATAGCGTTAAGTTTTGTTATTAATAGATACACTTTCTGCAATTAATGGGAATGACGCTAATAACGGAAATGGCATGGTTATTTCTTCTCCAGCAATTCTTCGGCAATCATAAATGCTAGCTCTACACTCTGCGAAGCGTTGAGGCGCGGATCGCAATGGGTGTGGTAGCGATCTTTTAAATCTTTGTCATCAATTTGCTGATTACCGCCCAAGCATTCTGTAACATCTTGGCCGGTCATTTCAAAATGGATGCCGCCAGCGTAAGTGCCACAAGCTCTGTGCACCGCAAAGAAAGATTTGATCTCGCTCAAAATATCATCAAATTTGCGAGTTTTATAACCGCTGGAAGACTTAATAGTATTGCCATGCATTGGATCGCAAGACCAAACAACTTTTTTGCCAGCATCGCGAACGGCCTTAACTAAAGGCGGCAGAAGCTCTTCAATTTTTTTAGCGCCCATGCGTGAAATTAGCGTAATGCGTCCTACCTCGTTGTGTGGGTTGAGAGTATCGAGTAAGCGCAGCAGTTCATCCTTATGGATTGATGGCCCAACTTTAAATGCAATTGGGTTAGCGATTCCGCGCATAAATTCAACATGGGCTTCATCTGGGTGGCGCGTGCGATCACCAATCCACAGCATGTGCGCGCTTAAATCATAAAATTTTCCGGTTTCTTTTTCTAAGCGCGTAAAAGCTTCTTCATAGTTTAATAACAAAGCTTCATGCGAAGTAAAAAAACTTGCAGTAGCAAGCTGTGGAATGTTGGCAGAGTTGAGTCCGCAGCTTTCAATGAAGGCGATGTTATCGGTGATTCTGTTCAATACTTCTTCGGTGTTGCGCTTGCTGTTTAGGTTATGAACAAATTCTTTGTTCCATTGGTTAACTTTGCTTAAACTGCTATAGCCGCCCAAAGCAAGGGAGCGTAAGTAGTTTAGCGATGCAGCAGAATAAAAATAAGATTGAATCAAGCGTTTTGGATCAGAAATTCTCGCCTCTTTCGTAAAATCAATTGAGTTGATAATGTCGCCGCGATAGCTTGGGAGAGTAACGCCATCAATGGTTTCATCATCTTGTGATCTTGGTTTTGCATATTGCCCCGCAACTCTACCAACTTTAACAATTGGTTTTTTAACGCCCTGCATCAGCGTAACGGTCATTTGGGTTAGCGTGCGAAAAAAACTTTTTAAATTGTCATTAGAAAATTCAGTAAAGCTTTCGGCGCAATCGCCGCATTGCAGCAAGAAGGCTTTGCCTTCAGAAACCAAGGCAAGTTCAGCTTTTAATTTTTCAATTTCATCAAATGAAACAAGGGCAGGAAAGGACGCCAGCTCTGCTTCGACCATTTTTAACTCTTTTTTATCATTGTAAGATGGCTGCTGTTTGATAGGAAAATTTCTCCATGAATCAGGTGTCCATTTTTTTAAATGTGTTTTTTCTGTCATTTTTTAAAAAACATTATAAATTGCTTAGATGGCTAATTATCTCGCTTGCGAGCTCATTGTCAATTTAAAAATTGCTGATTTTGGTTTATATTATTTAGTTTATGAAAAAAACAATTGCTTTTCAAGGCGTAGTTGGCGCCAATTCTGATCTGGCTTGCCATAAATTTTATCAAGATTTTGCGGCGCAATCTTATGCTTCTTTTGCTGATGTTTTTGCTGCGGTTGAAAAAGGTGAAGCGGCTTATGGCATGATCCCGCTAGAAAATTCCTACGCTGGTCGTGTTTCTGAAATTCATAATTTATTACAAAATAGTAATGTTGCAATTGTTGCAGAGCATTTTTTTCCAATTGAGCATCATTTAGCGGCGTTAGATGGCTCTAAGCTTGAAGATATTAAAGAAGTTTTTTCTCACCCCCAAGCTTTGATGCAATGTCAAAATAATTTACAAAAATTAAAAGTAGAATTGCGTGAACATTCTAACACTGCAAAAGCGGCAGAATTTGTTGCTAAAACAGGCGATAAAACCAAGGCAGCATTGTGTTCACAAAAAGCAGCTGAAATAAATGGTTTAAAGATTTTGCAGCAAAATTTGCAAGATTCTGGTGCGGATAATGTAACAATTTTTGTGGTGATTGCCAAAAAATTTGCTGATCCAAATCCAGAAATTGCACCAGTTATTACCACTGTTCTTTTTACAATCAAAAATATTACGGGTGCGCTTTATAAATCGCTAGGTGGCTTTGCTACCAACAATATTAATATGATAAAACTTGAAAGTTATATTCCTGGCGGAGTATCAAAACAGGCGAAATTTTTTATTTCAATTGTAGGTCATCCATCGCAAAAAGCGGTTGCGGATGCGCTGAGTGAGCTTGGGTTTTTTTCGCAGAATGTAAAATTGATCGGGGTTTATTATGCTGATAAGAGGCGGTTTGAGATCTAAACCGCAACCAACTTCTCGATAAATCGCCTAAACCAGCTATTTTTAGTTTCAAACCCATCTTTAATTTTTTCTCTTAAATAAAGATTTTTTAAAAAAACTAACATGCCAAGAGGGCAGGCATAAGTAGGGAAGGCGAGCTCAGAAGGAATCTCTTCGATTTGATTTGGATAGCCAATGCGGGTGTTGCGATCAAAAATATCTGCGGTTGCTTTATCAATTCCAACAATACCAGTAACGCCACCAGTCAATACAATATTATTTATTAAAAAGCTAGGCATTCCAGATTTTTCAAGAGTTTCTTTGGTAGTTTCAATTATCTCATCAACCCTTGATTTTATTATATCGCGAAGTTCGCTGCGGGTGATTTTAACTAATCCAATATTTTCAGATTCTGTTGTTTTAAATTTAATAATTTCTCGCTCTTCCATTGGACTGATGATTAATGAGCTATTTAAATTTTTGATTTTTTCAGCGGTATAAAAATTTATATTTAGAATGGTTGCAATGTCTTTGGTGATATGATTGCCGCCAATCGGAACATGTCCAACATAAACTAGTTTTCCTTCCATTATCAAGCAAAAAGAAGTGACATCGCCGCCAATATCAATCACTAAACTTCCGATTGTCATTTCATTTTCAGATAGGCAAGCAAGTGCTGATGCATAAGGTTCAACCACATAATTGTTAATAGAAAGTTGGCATCTTTTAAAGCAGTTTTCTATGTTAAGAATTGTTGTGTGTGATGTAGAGACTGTATGAAATTTGGCATAGAGTTTTTCACCCGACATATAGCGTGGATTCTGCACTGGAGAGCAATCATCGATGCGATATTGTAGTGGAATTAAGTGAATCATTTCACGATTATTTTTGCGAAATTCACTGCGAACTTTGCTCGCTAAAATGCCAATATCGGCTGATTTTACCATCTCAGAGGCGATTTTAACATGCTCTTCTTTGCGACTAGAAACTACTTGGCTGCCAGAAAGGCCGATGAGGAGGCGCTCAATATTAAGGCCCGCCATTCTTTCAGCTTCAGAAACGGCGTTAGTAATGGCTTTTTGAGCAAGGCGCATATCAGAAATTGCTCCACCAACAATGCCACGCGCTTCCTTGTGGCTGTAGCCCAGAATTTTGATCTCTTCATTGTCGACAGCAGCAATCAAGCACATCAATTTTGATGAGCCCATATCAAGGCAGGCGACGATTTTTCCTCTGTGAGAAGTTTTGGCCATTATGTGTTATAGTTTAAAATCTCGTATTTCTTTAATTTCGCTGTCAGAATATTTCAGGTAAATTTTTTTCTCAATCCGCAAATCAATCATTTGCAAATTAGTTAGCGACCCCTGCATATTGTAGATCTTAATTAAACTTTGCCAAGCTTCTTGTAAATCATGGGCCGAAAGCTTAACCAGCAAGCCATTTTCAAAGCGAATATCCCATCTGCGATTGCCAATCCAAGTTGCAGAATAAATTTTAGTGCTGAATTCTGGATTAATAACAAAAATGTTAAAAAGTGATTTTACATTAACATTGGCGTCATTTCCAGATAAAATAACAAGATGGTCGAACTCGGTGCTATCATTGCTAATTTTTATTTTATTACCATCTTTATCAATAACATATTTTTGTCCATTATTTTGCCAAATCGCGAAAGGTTCATATTCGTTAATTGAAACATTTAAGCTGTTGGGAAGGGTGCGCGCAATGTTTATTTGATTGATCCAAGGTAGATCTTGTTTGAGATCTTTGACTAATGTTTGGATTAAGGTTGCATTGGTATTATTTGCTACATTTTTAGCAAAATTAATTTTTGCTTTTGCAATTGCATCGATAACCTCTTCTGTAGTGACGCGATTATTTCCGCTAACTTTTATTGAGCTAAAATCATAATTATCCAGATGTAAATGACGAAAAAAATATGCTGAAGTTGTAATATTTATTTTTTGTAAAATTTGTGGTTTAAAAAATTTTAAGCCAAAAAAAATCACTACAATAATTAGTAAAATTGTTAGTAGAATTTTTTGTAAATAAGGAAAAAAAGTTAAATTAAAAAAGCTGCGAAACCGGCGTATAATCTGGCTTTCAAGCAAGTACTCTTCAAAATATTTTTTTAAATTCCGCATCTTGCTGATTTGATTAAATCTTCAATAATTTCTTCAAATGAAATGCCGGCATATTTAGCGATTTTTGGCACTAAAGAAGTTGCGGTAAATCCAGGATGGGTGTTTATTTCTAGGCAATAAAATTTGTTATCGCCGCCATTTTTATTGTTTAAGATGAAGTCGATGCGTGTAACGCCAGAGCAGCCTGCTATCTCATAACATTTTTCAGAAATTTTTAAAACTTCAGAGTATTTTTCAGCGCTAACTTCAGCGGGCATGATATAATCTGTCATCCCTGCGGTATATTTGCATTCATAATCATAAAATAAATGTTTTGGGCGAACTTCAATTGCGCCTAGGGCCTTGCCATTCAAGACTGCAACTTGGATTTCTTGCCCCGCAATGTATTTTTCAATGAGAAGTCTATCGCCATATTTCCATTCATATTTTGAGATATTGAAATCAGAATTTTCTAATATTACTTCAACACCAACACTTGATCCCTCGTTGACGGGCTTGATTACAAATGGTTTGCCAATTTTAAAAATTGTTTTCTTATTTTCTTCATCTTGGCCTTTATGCAAAATAAAAAATGGAGGTGAGTCAATACCAGAAGCATCAAACAGCTTGTTAGTAAAAATTTTATCCATACAAACCGCAGAAGATAAAATACCAGAATGAGTATAGGGAATGTTTAATATATCAAGCAGGCCTTGCACGCGGCCATCTTCACCAAATTGTCCGTGCAGCGCATTAAAAACAATATCTGGTTTTATTGCGCGTAATTTTTCGACGATATCGCGGCCAAAATCAATTTTTTCTGCCTTGTATCCAAGTGTTATCAAGGCTTGATAGACAGCCTCTCCAGAGCGCAAAGAAACCTCTTTTTCTGAATTCCAGCCACCCATTAAGACGGCTATAAGTTTATTTTTCATTATTGTTTTTCGTTAATAGTTGTGTTTTGTGTTGGCGTTGCTGGCACTTTTGCGATATGGCTTGCTGTATCTTCTATAACAGGGGCTTTGATAGCAGAAGTAGCCTCTATAGTAGGGACCACAGACGTTTGCTTCGTAGCAATGCTTTGTTTTTCTACTTCTCTTTTTTGTATTATTGTCAGATTTTTATTGATTCTATTTCGCTCATCAATTGTAGCTTGATTGCTGTTGATTTCTTCAATAACAAATCCACAAAGCTCTTGAAATGACACATGATTTTTGATGGCAATTTTTTGTAATTCTGCAAATGAATCAAGAATTTCTTTAGGGATCGTCCCGCCTTTTTTTTCACTAAGCCACTTGCTTTGAAAATAAATGGGATGATTTTCATCAGAAGGATCGCCAACGTAGAATGTCACTGGTATCTTCGCTGTTTTAAAATTGCAGTTAATCGTAAATTCTTTGATCATAATTTAGTTAAAAGATGCTTTATAACAAGCGAAAAATTCATTAGTGAAATTCGGTTTTTTATAGCGCAAATCACCATCAATTACATATAATGAATTTTGCAATGTCAAATTTTTTAATTTGCCACCAGCAAAATCAACCAAAGCGTGTCCAGCCGCAGTATCCCATTCCATCATTTTGCGGAAAGCAATATATAAGTCAGCTTGATTTTCTAGGATAGGAAAGAATTTTACTGCGGAGGCCTGATGTTTTATAGTAAAATTATCAATATAATTTGGATGAAATTGTGCAATATATTTTGTGATTTCGTCATTATGAGTTTTATTGCTGGTGATAATTTTTAATTTTGAATCATCGTTTTTTGTAGCTAATAAAATATCGCTCAAAGGCTTGATGTGTCTATCTTGATCAATTATTACAACTTTATCATCAGCATTTATAACTGCCATTTTTCCACCTTCAAAACGTGGCCCATAAAGCGCTCCAAAAATTGGTTTGCCATTTTTTATTAGAGCAATATTTATAGCAAATTCATCGCTGCCTTTTATAAAGGAAGAAGTGCCATCAATCGGATCAATTAACCAAAAAATTTCGCCTGAAATTTCGCGCAAATCACCTTCTTCGCAAATAATAGGAATTTGTGGAAATTCTTGTGATAATTTTTGGTTAAGAAATTTGCTAACAGCGATATCAGCGCTTGTAACTTGAGTGTTATCAGGCTTTCGCGTAACAACAAAATCTCGAGATTTTTGATAATTTCGCGCAATTTCTCCCGCTTCAAAAGTAAAGGCAATTATTTTATCGATTTGGGATTGGATAAAAAATGACATTATTTGTACTCCGCTGCTAATTCAGCATAATTATCAGCCGAGATTTTGATATAGTTTTTTTCAATCTCAGTTAAATTGCGAAAATATTTTGCTGGGCTTCCTACCCATAATTGTCCAGTTTTTATAACTTTTCCTGGAGTTAGAACCGCACCAGCTGCCAGCATTCCATATTCTTCAACGTGGGCCATATCCATCACGATTGCACCCATGCCAATAAAGGCGTTATCATCAATTATACAAGCGTGAATTATTGCGGCATGTCCAACAGTGACATTGTTTCCAATTATTGCGGGGGCGCCTTTATCACCAGTTTTATTGGCGGCGTGATTAGCGCGAGTAACATGAATAATGGTATTATCTTGAATGTTGGTATTGTCTCCAATCCTAATGCATTCAACATCTCCGCGGACTACACAGCCAAACCAAATGCTTGAATTTTTGCCGATTTTAGTATCGCCAGTAATAATGGCATTAGGGGCGATGAAGGCAGAAGAATCAATGGTTGGTAGGATTCCGCGATAAGGTAAAATATTTTTCATAAATTAATTATTTTTTTGTAATAAAAATTTTTTATATAAATCATCGCGCTTTAGTTTAGTAAGCTCAATTGCTTTTTCCAAGCGCCAAGATTTTATATTTTTATGATGACCAGAAATTAAAACTTGTGGAACCTCACGACCACGCCATGAGGCAGGGCGGGTGTAGTGCGGATACTCTAATAATTCTTTTCCATCAATATCAAAAGATTCTTCTTGTAAAGAATTTTCATCGCCAAGAACGCCATTAATATTGCGCAAAACCGCATCAATAAAGGGATAGGCAGCGATTTCTCCGCCAGACAAAACATAATCGCCGATGGAAATTTCTTCAATTTCTAATTCATCTAAAACCCGTTGATCCACGCCTTCATAGCGTCCACAGAGCAAGATGATTTCTTTTTCTTGCGCTAATTCTCGAGCAATTTGTTGCGTTAATAATTTTCCTCGTGGCGAAAGATAGATTATTTTTACCTGCTTTTCGTCAATATTTTTTTCAATTGCTTCCGCCACAATATCAGCCTTCAAAACCATTCCAGCCCCGCCGCCGTAAGGAATATCATCAACCGTGCCGCGCTCATCCTTAGCATAATCGCGAATATTAATCGCCTCAATCGACCATAAATTATTTTTTAAGGCAGTGCCCGTAACCGAAGCAGCAAGGGGCCCCGGAAACATTTCAGGAAAGAGGGTTAAGATTTTAAAATTAATCATACGAGATTTATTACAATTGGTCGCGACATAATGAATATATTGATTTATATGTTCTTGAATGTTATTAGAATAGGGAATATTTTATGGTCATACAAACCAGATAATCAATATAATTTACAAATGGCAACTTCGCGACAAGAAAAAACCTACAATGAAATTATAGAATATTATAATTATGCTGATCGTTTAGTGAGGGCCGCTGAAGATAGCTCACACAAGCTTGCTCACGAACAATTTGTTATTGTAGAATCGGTGGTTGATACGCTAGAAAAGCACGCTGATCAACTAACTACACAATATATCGAATATGTCAAAAACGGTGAATCACATCAAGTGATTGAAACAGTAAGAATAACGCTTAACGAAATCATGGAAAAAATTGAAGAATGTCGTAGTAAAATTATAACGCTTTATCAGAATTCCAGTGAAAATATCAATTAGCAATATCCTGATAATTCTGCTGCTTAGCGCCTGCGCCCGTGATCGCGCCTATATTAAAAATCTCTATTTAACTCATCAAATTGAACAAGATCTTGAGCAAAATCGCAATCAACTTTATAAGCAAAGTTATGTCGGTGTTCAAAGCGAAATTCCTAAAAAATAATGAATAAAATCCAAGAAATTATCACATCGTTAGAGACTGATTTAGAGAGGGTAAATAGTATTATTCTTGAATTTTCGGTTGGCAAATCTCCTTTAATTGAGCAAGTTTCTCATCATCTAATTTCATCTGGCGGCAAAAGAATTCGGCCGATTTTGTTGATTTTAGCCTCAAAAATGTGCTCAGATGAGGCTAGAAGGGCTTTATTGCAAAATGGCTCTAAAGCAGCGCGACATCACAATTTAGCTGCTGCAGTAGAGCTAATTCACAGTGCAACATTGCTACATGATGATGTCGTTGATACTAGCGAAATAAGGCGCGGCAAAAAAACTGCTAACGCAATTTGGGATAATAAACCGAGTATTTTAGTAGGAGATTATATTTTTTCAATCGCCTTTCAATTAATGGTGCGTGATGGCAATTTGCGTGTGCTTGAATTGCTCGCTAAGAGTTCAAGCATAATGGCGGATGGCGAAGTTATGCAGCTCGAAAATTCCAGCAATATTGATATCACTGAAGAAAAATATCTGGAGATAATTTTTGGCAAAACTGCAGTGCTTTTTTCTGCTGCAACTGAATGTGGCGCATTGGTTAATGATCGTGCAGAAGTAGAAATAGCAGCCCTTCGTGACTTTGGAAAAAATCTTGGAATCGTCTTTCAAATCATTGATGATATTTTGGATTATAAAGCACAAGAAAAAGATCTTGGCAAAGATATTGGCAATGATTTTTTTGAAGGAAAAGTCACTTTACCAATTATTTTTGCTCACAAAAAAGCTGACGCAAATGATAAAAAATTAATCAAAAATTTGCTTGAAGAAAATTTAATGACCGCACAAAAAGATCAAAATAAATATTTATCAATATGTGATCTGATCAATAAATACAATGGTTTTGAAGATTCTTTTTCTTTAGCAGAAAAATATAAAAATTTCGCAATTAAAAATTTAGAAATTTTCCCCAATTCAATTTACAAAGAAAATTTGCTAGATATTTTGTCATATTCTTTCAGCAGAAAAAAATAAATGAGAATTTTTTAATAAAATAAAGAACATGAAAAAATTAATCATAACGATTCTTGCATTTCTGCTAACGCTGCAAAATGGCCAAGCGCAAGTAATCGACAGTTCTTTTTTTCAATGGACAGTTTATGAATTGGAAGGCAACGAGCTGGAAGAAAAAAAATGCTACATGGTAACGCATCCTACAAAAACAGAATCCGATCAAAGTGTTCGCAGTGAATCTTATATAATAATCACTCGCTATCAAAATCGTCGTATTGAAGAAATTGGCATTCATTCTGGCTTTGAATATAAAATAAATAGCAAAGTTTTGATTTCGGTTGATGATAAGCGTTTTCAAATGCCAAGCAATCAAGATATGGCTTGGGCGCGCAATAAAAATGATGATGTTACGATAATCCAAAAAATGTTAACCAGTGGTATTGTTAAAGTGCGCGCTGATTCGGCGATTGGCACTTTTGCGGTTGATGAATATTCGTTGAAAGGTATTGCTAAAGCTTACTCGCGCATGCGGGCAATTTGTAAATAAATCATATGGATTGAACTCGCCAGCACCATCTTCTACAGTTGCCACGCGAGTTGTTGCGGGCAAGTTAAGAATATCACTTGTAACGTTATCTAATATCAAAAAACGCCTTGCACTTCTCATTTTTTTCACGATAATTAATAGTGGTGAGAGCGGGCGATTTGAGTCGCTAATCTGGTCAGGTTCGAAAGAAAGCAGCCATAATGATTTGCATCGGGTCGCTCTCATCACTTGCAAAATTATTGAAGCCTTTGTTTTGCAAGCCCAGCGCTGCCCGCTTCTTTTCTATCAAGTTTACAAATTTAGTTAAAATGTCGCAAAATTCCTATTTAGTTCTGGCGCGCAAATATCGTCCACAAAACTTTGATGAAGTTGTGGGGCAGAGCGTTTTGGTCACTACTTTAACTAATGCGATCAAAAATAATAAACTGCACCACGCTTATATTTTAACCGGAATTCGCGGTGTTGGCAAAACCACCACGGCGCGCATTATTGCCAAAACTATCAATTGCACTAATGTTGAAATGGGCGCTCAGGCTATGGCTTGCGGCGTTTGTGATAATTGCAAATCTATCGCTGCTTCGCGCCACCAAGATGTGATTGAGATTGATGCGGCAAGCAGAACCGGTGTTGATGATATCCGCGAAATTATCGATTCCATCGCCTATGCACCAGTAATGGCGCGCTACAAAATTTATATAATTGATGAAGTTCACATGTTGAGCAACAGCGCTTTTAATGCCTTGCTAAAAACCTTGGAAGAGCCGCCAGCACATGTTAAATTCATTTTTGCAACAACCGAAATTCGCAAAGTTCCAATTACAATTTTATCACGTTGTCAGCGTTTTGATTTGCGTCGTTTAGATGAAAAAGAAATCGTCACGCATCTAAAAAATATTCTTGAAAAAGAGGGTTTTGACTATGATTTGCAAGGCTTAGAGATGATTGCACAAATGTCAGAAGGCTCAGTACGAGATGCACTATCGCTTACAGATCAGGCGCTTTCAGCCAATAATCACCAAAAATTTCTTGCCTCAGATGTGGTGATAAAAATGCTCGGGCTCAATGATCGCGCGCAAGTGATTGATTTATTAGAAACATTATTAAATGGTGATTTTGGCAATGCGCTCAATAAATTTCACGAAATTTATTCGGTGTCTTCTGATATTTTACAGCTCATCGAAGATTTAATGGAGATCACTCACAAAACCACCAAAACTAAGCTTGTGCAAGATTATATTTGCGAAGGATTTCCTGATTCTTTACAGACAAAAATTAAAAATATTGCAGCAAAAATATCACTTTCTTCTTTAGCGCGAATTTGGCAAATGTTGATTAAGGGAAATAGTGAAATTAATTTTTCTTCTTCGCAAAAAATGGCCTTTGAGATGCTGCTGATGCGGATTTGCCATTTGCAAGCCTTACCAGATTTAAAAAACATTTTGCTACAAAACAACGATTTACCAAAAAATATTCTTGCTGAAAAAAATCAGCAAGCTAATGATGATATAAGCGACGACCTCGTTGGAGAAATTTTGCGCAATTTTGAAGGCGCAAAAGTATTAGAATAAAATTATTATAAATATGAACGAAGAAAGAAAAATTAAAGTTCTCTGTGTCGAAGATGAGCATGAAATTCGCGATACAATGTCCGAAATTCTTCGTGATGAAGGTTTTGAAGTTTTTGAAGCTTGCAATGGCAAAGAAGGTCATGAAGGATTTTTTGCTCATAAGCCAGATATAATTATTTCTGATATTATGATGCCAGAGATTGATGGCTATGGTTTTCTCAAACTAGTGCGAGAAAGTAAAGATAAGCTAAATAATACTCCATTTATTTTTTTAAGTGCTTTGTGTCAAAAAGATAATATTCTCAAAGGAGTGGATTTGATGGCTAACGATTATCTTGTTAAGCCAATCGATTTTGATATTCTTATTGCCAAAATCAAAGAAAAAGCTGGAAATGCGATGAGGGTGAAAAAAATTCACAATCAGGGAATAAAAAATATTAAGAGTCAAATTTCTACAATATTACCAATAGAAGTCGCTTCTTATCTTGACACTATTTCACAAATCGCTGGAATTTTAAAAGAAGAGCCTTATGGGCCGTTGCCACATCGTCGCTACGGAGAAGACATCAATAAAATTTATCTCGATACAATCAAGCTTAAAGCTGCGATTAGCAACGCTCTAGATCACGATGTAATCGAAAGCAAGCTTAACGAAAATGAAGAAATTTTTGCACTTTGCGAATTCATTGATCATGCTATTTTAAATTTACCAGAAAAATTAAAAATGCGCGTGCAATTTGATCGTCCATATGAAAGTGAATTTTTGCCAAAAATTAAAATAGATAAAACGATTTTGGTTGAAGTGATCAAAAAAATTATCGCCAGTGTTATCATGGCTGATTCTGAATCTTCAATTAGAATCTCGATGATGATGGATAGTTTGAATCAAATGGTGTTAATTTTTTATTTAAAATCAAAGCTAGATGAAAAGGGTGTTCGCGATAATCTTGATTGCGAAAAAATAACCCAAGCTAGTGCTACGCAAGGTTGTTCTTTCAAGATCTCATCTGGCGCCGTTATTGGTGAGGTGAATATTGTTTTTATGATCCCGTCATATCGCTTGGTTTCTTAAATCTGCCGTATTTTTGTAAAAATAATCCAACAAAAAAGGGAATCCAAAATAAATTGGATTCCCTTTTTAAATTTAAAACTAAGCTAAAATTA
>SHWK01000011.1 GCA_009693885.1 Rickettsiales bacterium | reverse complement strand
TGATACTGTAAAAAATAGTTTTGCAATTACGGGCAATATTTTACCTCAAACAATCAGCCGCCTTACGGCTTCTGTGATTGTAACTTCTACTGCCGCATCAAATCGTATCGAGGGAAATAAATTATCCGATAATGAGGTGGAAAAACTTTATAAAAATCTTCGTATTAAAAAATTTAAAACCAGAGATGAGCAAGAAGTTGCTGGTTATTTAGAATGCCTAGAATCTATTTTTGAAAATTACAACGAGATCAAAATTACTGAGTCGCGAATTCTTGGTCATTTAGTAAAAAAAGAAATGCAAGAATTGGTTGCTTGGTTCAATGAGGCAAATCATGAGAGAGCAAGGCATCCTCTAATTTTGATCGCCAATTTTATTTTTGAATATTTAGCAATTCACCCTTTTCAAGATGGAAATGGCAGAACTAGCAGGCTTTTGACTAACTTGTTGCTACTTAAATTTGGCTATGATTTTACTAAAATCATTTCGCATGAAAAACTAATTGAAGCAAATAAGGCAGATTATTATTTGGCCCTAAACAAAACTCAAAGAAGTTGGAAAAGCAAAAAAGAAGATATTTCTGAATGGTTAATTTTCTTTTTAAAAACTATTAATGGACAGTCGCAGCAAGCTCTAAAAATTCTTCAAGGTGAAACTATCGAGCATCTATTATCAGAGAAGCAATTAGCGCTGTGGCAATGGGCACAAAGCCTGCCAAACAAAGAATTTGCACGCAAAGATGCAATTGCGGCACTAAGATTTCCTGCTCGAACTGTTGAGGCGATTATTAAAAAATTGCTTGATGCTAAAAGGCTTATCAGAGTTGGTGAGGGTAGAGGAACAAGATATGAGGTTAAATATTAATAAAGATCTTGAATATTATATATGTACGCTTTAATGTACTCTTTAGAAATATAATTAATTTTTTTTAACCAAAAATATGATAGTTACAAATTACACCGATTTTCGTAAGAATTTGGCCCAAATAATGGATGAAATTCTTTCTGGCCATGTTCCTGCCATCATTACTAGAGAGTCTAAACAGCCACTTGTCATGATGTCTCTCGAAGACTTTAACGGTCATCAAGAAACCTTCTATTTAACTAAAAGTAAAACCAATAAAAACAGACTTGCAGCCTCACTTAAAAACATCGAAAAAGGTAAATATAAAAAGCACAAATTAATTGAATGTTGAGCAAAATATGTCAAAAATTCGTCTACTCTCTTTCGATGAAAATGGCTGGGAAGATTATCTTTATTGGCTTAGTGAGGACAAAAAGTTTCTTGCCAAAATCAACAAGCTAATCAAAGAAATGCTTCGAACGCCATTTGCTGGAACTGGTAAACCAGAAGGTCTCAAGGGAGACTTTTCTGGCCTGTGGTCGCGACATATCAATCAGGAACACCGCATTGTTTACGCAGTCCATGATGATCAATTGATTATTGTGCAGTGCCGTTATCATTATTCAAAATAAAATCGCCAATAATAAAACTTTTTCTAAAATCAAAGATTCTGCGGATAAAACATTGTCGATTTTGTTTCAATTTCTCGTGATAAGCGTGCGTGAATTAGAGGCGCAATTTAGAGCCAGGTAGAGGAACAAGATATGAGGTTAAATAAAATATATCTGTTGGTTATCGGCACTTTATCTGCATGATATCAGCATAACGCTCCACGGGTTATTTCTTCGGCGCAAAAGGGTTCTCCGACTTGCGCACCACCATGCGCACTGGCGTCATCTCTAGCCCAAAATTCTGCCTTAGCGCATTAACCAAATAGCGCTGATAATCGCCTTCTACCGCCTTTAAATGATTGGTGAAAACCGCAAAAGTTGGCGGGCGTTTTTTGATTTGCGTGATATATTTTAGCTTGGTGATTTTGCCTTTGATCATTTTTGGCGAATGTGCTGCTTCAGCAACGCGCAACCAATCATTTAGCTTGTTGGTGGCGATTTGCGTTTGCCATTGTTCGTAGCTTTTTAACACATAATCGAGCAGATCTTCTACATGATAGCCGCTTTTAGCGCTAATTCCTAGAATCGCCGCGCCATCAACCTCGGCAAAAAGCTGCTGCAATTGCACGCGAACTTTGCGTAAAAAAACTTCTTTATCACCTTTTACAGTATCGATTTTGTTGATTGCAAACACAATCGCGCGTCCTTCTTTTAACACTTCTCCTGCTAGTGCCATATCTTGATGATCGAGCAGCGAATTTGCATCAAGCATCAAAATTGCAACTTGCGCAAACCTTAGAGCGCGTAAGCTATCAGCCGCTGAGAGTTTTTCTAATTTTTTGGTAATTTGTGCTTTTTTTCTGATGCCGGCAGTATCGATGAAGCGAATTTTTTTGCCGCGATAACTATGATCAATCGCGATAGAATCACGGGTGATACCAGCTTCGGGGCCAGTGATCAAGCGCTCTTCGCCGAGAATTTGATTGAGCAAAGTTGATTTTCCTGAATTGGGGCGACCGATAATTGCCACTTGCAAATCTGGCGCATCTTCTGATTTGTCATTTATATCTGACACTTCTAGATGGGCGAAGTTTTTTTCATATTCGTTATAATGGGGCTCGATTTTTTCATATAAATCACCAAAGCCGAGCTTGTGTTCAGCCGAGATGCCCGTAGGCGCGCCAAAGCCGAGCTTGAAATATTCTTTGCCCCAAGAATTTTCTGCATCAATGCGCGAATTTTCACATTTATTAGCAACTAGAACCACTTTTTTTTCTTGCTTGCGCAACCATTCGGCAAAATAATAATCTTTATTGGTAACGCCAGTTTTTGCATCAACTACAAACAAACATAAATCGGCGTCATCCACACCCAGAGCGGTTTGCTCAAACATTCTTTTTTCTAGTGAATCATTAGCATTTTCATTTTCTAAACCCGCAGTATCAATCGCTAAAAATTGAATTGGACCAATTTGCGCATAGGCTTCTTTGCGATCGCGCGTAACTCCCGGAATATCATCAGTGATAGCAAAAGCCTTGCCCACCAACTTGTTGAAAAGCGTTGATTTTCCTACATTGGGGCGGCCGATAATGGCGATTTTGAACATAAATAATTCTTATTTGGTTTTTAGAATTGCTATCTTAAAGGGTTTTTGTGAAATTCCTATCTTTTTTATGATGAAAAGCGGCTTTAACCTAATATTTGCCTAACTGCAGCACCAATATCATCTTGCAACATAAAATGCTCACCAATCAAAAAACAATGAATGCCAGCGCTTTTTAATTTTGCAATATCTTGCGCATTTTTGATGCCACTTTCGCTAATGATAATGCGATCTGCAGGCACTAATGGCGCCAGTTGCAGCGATGTGTTAAGATCAACTTCTAGTGTTTTTAAATTACGATTATTGATGCCAATTAATTTGCTTTTTAATTGTAGTGCGCGCATTAATTCTTCTTCATTATGCACTTCAATTAACACTGATAATCCAAGATTTAAAGCACACTGCTCAAGCTCTTGCAGCTTAGAATCATCTAGCATCGCAACAATTAACAAAATGCAATCTGCACCAAGCATTTTCGCTTCATAAATTTGATATTGATCAACCATAAAATCTTTACGCAAAATTGGCAGATCAACAACAGCGCGGGCTTGTTGCAAATATTTATCAGAACCTTGAAAATATTTCTTATCAGTTAAAACTGATAAACAGGCTGCGCCATTTTGTTTGTAGGTTTGCGCGATTTCTTCTGGATTAAAATTTTGACGAATCAGCCCCTTTGATGGCGAGGCTTTTTTTATTTCGCAAATTATTGCGGTTTTATTTTGCGCTATTTTTGCAAGCAAAGCAGCGGCAAAATCCTTAGGCTTGGCGCCTTCAGAACATTTTATTTTTTTACAAATTTCTTCTAAGCGAAGATGCTTCTTGCACTCACGCACCTCAATTAATTTATACTGGTAAATTTCAGCAAGAATATTTGTCATCAAAACATAAAAAAAATAAATTCAATTTTTATATTGAAGAAAAAAGATTGAGTTAAGGAGAAGGGGCGCTGAGGCGAGTTCTGCAACCATCGCGAGCTACGCTCGCTTAAATCAGATGGTTGCGGTGTCTGAGCAGCAGCGCCCCTTCTCCTTAACTCAATCTTTTTTCTTAGTCTGAGCAGCAGCGCCCCTTCTCCTTAACTCAATCTTTTTTCTTCAATACGAAAATCCCACTAAAACAACCCCTTAAACAAAGCCAACCCATCACCATAACCAATATCTTCTTCGGTAGCCCTTTCTGGATGCGGCATCATACCAAGCACATTCTTTTTATCATTCACAATACCCGCAATATTAAGCAGCGAACCATTAGGATTGCTATCATCAGTAACATTACCATTTTTATCAACATAACGAAAAATGATATTTCCCTCATCTTCAAGTTTTTTCAACAACTCTGGCGGCGCGAAATAATTGCCATCAGCATGGGCAATAGGAATTTTTATCGTTTGGTTTTTTTGATAATTTTTAGTAAATGCGTTATCGTTATTTTCAACGCGCAGATAAACATCGCGACAAGAAAATTTCATCCCCTTATTGCGCATAAGCACACCAGGCAAGAGCCCAGCCTCAGTTAAAATTTGAAAGCCATTGCAAATTCCAATAATTTTTACACCTTTTTCAGCCTGTTTTTTTATTGCCGACATGATCGGTGAAATCGCTGCCATAGCTCCGCTACGCAAATAATCACCGTAAGAAAATCCACCCGGAATAACAATTAAATCAAGATTATCATCAAGCGCTGCATCTTGATGCCAAACTTTTTGCACCTTAGAGCCAAGCTTTTCTAGCGTAGTTATCACATCACGATCACAGTTAGAAGCGGGGAAAATAATTACAGCAGATTTCATAAATTTTATGTTTTTACGAATATAAAATTCTCGATTAATATTTCATAACAGTAACAATATCAGCATTATTTATATCTTCAATCATCTCAACGCCAACATATGATCCATCAACCTTGCGCACTACTCCGATAAGGATTCCTGGCGGCAAAAGATCACCATCACCCGAAGTAAAAATCATATCATTAACTTTGATTTGATGATGTTTAGAAAGATATAAAATCTCCATCAGATTATTGTTGGTGCCAATCAAAACCCCACGCGCTCTAGCTTTAGAGGCAATCACTGGAATGCGTGAACTTGGATCAGTAACTAACATTAAGCGCGATTTATTTTCAGTAATATCAACAATGCGACCAATCATACCAATGGCCCCCGTTACTATACTGCCTTCAGCAATATCATGATTAGTGCCAGAATCAATAAAAAGATTTTGATTAAACAAACCATGAGAGCGTCCTGAAATTTTTGCCACAACAAAATGCGCGCTTTTTGGAACAATAAATTGAAGTAAATTTTTTAATTCTTGGTTTTCATTATTGACGTTGATCGCCTTCACATAAAGGGTGCGCATCTTGTTATTTTCTTCTTTGAGCGAGATGTTTTCTTTTTTTGCATCGATTAATTCTTGAAAATTAATCAATAAATTAATGATAGTATTAAAGGGAAAAGCAGCGAATTTTACGATAGGCAAAGATACGCCAACAAAGGCGAAGGAGACATCATCGGTGATATTTTTGTGGGCCTTAGAAGTAACCAAAAAAACCAATGAAAGTGCTATAAAAAATATTAACTCAATTCTTTTAAACAACTGCCCAAAATGGTGCTGCAGGCTGTAATTGCTGATATTACTGTAGTTAAAATTGATGTATTGTTTCATTTATGTGGTTCACAAATTTGCTTTGCAAGGTGGCTAAAAACCACCTTTTGCTTGAGCCGACACCTAGTCTTGTCTAAATAAAACAGCACGGAACATTTTGATATTTTCAAGCACCTTGCCGCAACCATTAACTACACAAAGCAATGGATCTTCAGCAACAAAAACTGGTAGGCCAGTTGCTTGGCGCACTACAAAATCAAGGTTTTTCAGCAATGCTCCGCCGCCACTTAAAACAATACCTTTTTCAACGATATCGCTTGAAAGCTCTGGTGGCGTGCATTCAAGAGCAACTTTAATTGCATCGATGATTTGTTCAACTGGCTCCATCAAGCTTTCGGCGATTTGGCGTTCGGTTAAAATCATTTCTTTTGGAATGCCATTTGCAAGGTCGCGACCTTTGACTTCAATGGTTGCGCCGTCTCCTTCTTCTGGTGGACAAGCAGCACCGATTGCTTTTTTGATGCGCTCAGCTGTAGATTCGCCGATTAATAAATTGTGATATCTGCGGATGTAAGAAATAATTGCGTTATCCATTTTATCGCCGCCAACCCTTACAGAGCGCGAATAAACAATGCCTCCAAGTGATAAAATTCCAACTTCAGTTGTGCCACCACCAATATCTACAATCATTGAGCCTGTGGGTTCGGTGACAGGTAAATTTGCACCAATTGCAGCAGCCATTGGTTCTTCAATCAGATAAACCTCATTAGCGCCCGCACCTTCTGCAGCATCTTGAATCGCACGTCTTTCAACTGGCGTAGAACCTGATGGCACACAGATAATAATCAATGGCCCAATCCAACTTTTAGTTTGATTAACTTCACGAATAAAATGTTTTATCATCTCGGCAGCGATTTTAAAATCAGCAATCACACCATCTTTTAAAGGGCGGATGGCTTCAATTCTGGCTGGCGTTCTGCCCAACATCATCTTTGCAGTTGTGCCAAAAGCACAAGGAATTAATTTGCCATTTTCGTTAATAACGGCAACCACTGATGGTTCGTTTAAAACAACGCCTTGATCACGAACATAAACCAGCGTGTTTGCGGTTCCAAGATCAATTGCGATATCTTTTGAAGAGAAAGAGAAGAATTTAAACATTACAAAAATAATTGAGATTATGAATTAGAAAATTTGCTACAGAATAAAGAACTAAATTTTAGAAATAAATGTTATTTATTAAGTTTTTCTAAACAATTTATATAAGCCAACGCCGAAGCAACTAAAACATCGGTGCTCGAGCCATTGGCGCTAAACATTCGATTGCCTTGTTTTAAGCGCACAGTTGTTGTTCCTTGAGCATCGGTGCCCGCTGTTACTGCGTTCACCTGATATAATTCAAGACTTGCCTCATGAGGAATTAATTTTTTGATCGCGCCAAAAATTGCATCAACTGGCCCATCTTTTGAAGAAAAATTGGTTTTTGCGATTTGATTATCGATTTTTATTTCAAGATTAATTTTTGCCTCATCAAAAGTGCCGCATTTTATATCAAGTGAAACAAGTTGATAACGCGCTTTGCTATTGGTTAGAGAGTCATCGACTAAAGAAATTAAATCTTCGTCGAGAATATCTTTTTTCTTATCGGCAAGATCTTTGAATTTGACAAAAGTTTCTTGTAATTTTTCTTCGCTTAAATCATAGCCGATCTGTTGTAGGCGGTCTTTGAATGCCGCTCTTCCTGATAATTTTCCGAGCGTGAGTGAAGTTTTTTCTAATCCAACTGAGGCTGGAGTCATGATTTCGTAGGTCTCACGGTTTTTTAAAATTCCGTCTTGATGAATTCCACTTTCATGCGCAAAGGCGTTAGCGCCTACAATCGCCTTGTTATATTGCACTGCAAAACCCGTGATGCTAGAAACTAATTTTGAAATTCGAGTGATCATTGTGGCGTCAACATTGGTTTCAACGCCATAAAAATCACCGCGAGTTTTTATTGCCATGACAATTTCTTCAAGCGCCGCGTTTCCTGCGCGCTCGCCGATACCATTAATTGTACATTCAATTTGACGAGCACCAGCGCGCATCGCCGCCAATGAATTTGCCACCGCCATACCAAGATCATCGTGACAATGCGCCGAAATTATTGCTTTATCAATATTAGAAACATTATTTTTTATTGCTTTTATCAAAGCAAAATATTCATCAGGAGTTGTATAGCCAACAGTATCAGGAATGTTGACCACTGTGGCTCCAGCCTTGATTGCGGTTTCTATTGCTTTAAACAAAAAACCTTGCTCAGAACGAGTCGCATCTTCTGGTGACCAATCGACCTCAGGGCACAATCCGCGAGCCAGCGTGACACTTTCTGTGATTGCCTCAAGCACTTGTTTTTCATCCATTTTCAACTTGAATTTCATGTGAATTGGACTGGTCGCAATAAAAGTGTGAATGCGTGGTCGAGCCGCTGGTTTAACAGCTTCAGCGGTTCTTTCAATATCGGATTTTTTGGCACGCGCTAGGCCACAAATTGTTGAATTTTTTATTAATTTTGCAATTTGATTTACTGCAGCAAAATCACCGTTTGATGCAGCGGGAAAGCCTGCTTCGATAACATCGACGCCCATTTTTTCTAGGGTTTTTGCGATCAATAATTTTTCTTCAAGATTCATTGTGGCACCAGGGGCCTGCTCGCCGTCGCGTAATGTTGTATCGAAAATTATGACTTTTTCTTTGGTCATTTGTAAATTTGTAATAATTTGTGGAAATTTTGAGAAAGATTATTATGACTGAGTGTGGTTTATTTGTAAATTATTTTTTTGTTGTCGCTAGATCTTGATTTTAGTGTAACAGCACAATCCATAAACAACAAAATATGTTCCTAAAAAAAGGCGACCTAATTGATATCATTAGCCCCGCAAGCTCCATCACAAAAAATGATTTAGCAAAAATAAAATTATTTTTAGAAGCAAATGGCCTACGCGCTAGATTTCACATGGGTCGCGAACTTTTATTAGATAAAAAACAACCACATAATTTTCCATCTTTCTTAGCAGAAAAACGCTTTGAACAACTGCAGTTTGCACTGGAAAATAAAGAATCAAAAGCAGTGTGGTGCACACGCGGCGGCTATGGAAGCGTAGATTTAATCCCATTATTGCAAGCATCAAAAAAAATTGCGCAGAATAAGATTTTTATTGGCTTTAGCGACATTACTTCTCTAGGAATTTTTCTACAACAAAGTTGGAATTGGGAAATAATTTATGGGCCAATGCTTAATCAGCTTGCTCAAAACAAGGTTTCGCCATCATCAAAAAAAATGATTCTCGATTTATTATTTGGCAAAAAAACTGCGCTAAAATATAAATTGGAAGCAAAAAATTCTTACGCAAAATCATCAAAAACTATTTCTGCTGAAGTTGTTGGTGGCTGCCTCAGCGTGCTTGCAACACATTTTTCTACTTTAAATCAAATTGATTTTAATGATAAGATTTTGCTTCTTGAAGATATTGATGAAAGCGGAGAAAAGCTTGATCGTTATTTTTCGCAACTTGTACAAATTATGCTGGCGAATAAATCTTATCCGAGCGCAATTTTATTGGGTAATTATTATTTAGATGTTACCTCGTTAATCAAAAAGAAAAATATCACTTTTGCGATTGGAAAATTCGTTGCAAATTTGCTGCAAAATAAAATAAATATTCCTATTTTTGAAGAAAAAACAAAATGCCTTGGGCACTCGAAAAACATAATGCCAATCACTATTGGTAAGATAGCAAAAATTAGTGATAACTTATTAACACAGAATTTCTAGATTCTAAAAAATCTTGTTTTCTTGCGGAAATTTATTTGTATTTTTTATAAATGTTAATAATGTTACTCACTATTAATTTCATTAGGTCAATTTTGGGCCTTAAATTTTTTGATCAACTCGATGTCAGCACAAGCTAGCGAACATAAAACAATGACCATCAATTTTGGTCCGCAACACCCTGCTGCTCATGGTGTGCTGCGCCTAATTCTTGAAATGGATGGCGAGGTTATAACCCGCGCCGATCCACATATTGGCCTGCTTCATCGCGGCACAGAAAAATTGATTGAACATAAAACTTATTTGCAAGCGGTGCCTTATTTTGATCGCCTCGATTATGTATCACCAATGTGCCAAGAGCATGCCTTTGCTCTCTCGGTAGAAAAACTTCTCGGCTGCAAAGTGCCTTTGCGCGCACAATATATTCGCGTTTTATTTTCTGAAATTACACGAATTTTAAATCACATTATGGCCGTAACCACACAGGCTCTTGATGTTGGAGCAATGACTCCTTTGCTTTGGATGTTTGAAGAACGTGAAAAAATGATGGGCTTTTATGAAAAAGTCAGTGGCTCACGCATGCATGCCGCTTACATCCGTCCAGGTGGAGTGCATCAAGATTTGCCAGCTGGATTGTTAGAAGAAATTATGCAATTTGCCGAATCTTTTCCAAGATTATTGAATGATATGGAAAATCTTCTCACCGAAAACCGCATCTTCAAGCAGCGCATGGTCGAAATTGGCATTGTCAGCAAGCAAGAAGCTCTTGATTGGGGGTTTACTGGACCAATGATTCGTGGCTCGGGCATCGCTTGGGATCTGCGCAAATCGCAGCCTTATGAGGTTTATGGCGAGATGGATTTTGATATTCCTGTTGGCAAACATGGCGATTCTTATGATCGCTATTTAATTCGCGTTGCCGAAATGCACGAATCAATCAAAATCATCAAACAATGCTGCGAGCGCATGCCACAAGGCCCGATCACAGTACAAGATAACAAAATTACGCCGCCAAAACGCGCTGAAATGAAACATTCAATGGAAGCATTAATTCACCATTTTAAACTTTATACTGAAGGTTATAAAGTGCCTGCTGGAGAGGTTTACGCCTCGGTTGAAGCGCCAAAAGGTGAGTTTGGGGTTTATCTAATTTCTGATGGCGGAAGCAAGCCACACCGTTGCCGCGTAAGGGCTCCCGGCTTTGCGCATTTGCAAGCGCTAGATTTTATGGTTAAAGGGCACATGCTGGCGGATGTTGTAACCATTATCTCTACGCAAGATATTGTGTTTGGAGAGGTTGATCGTTAAGCTAACTATTGTTAATATTGATAAGTTCATTTACTAATTTTATATGGCCCCACGCACAACATCAAAATTATTTTTACCCCTTTTTACTGCGGTTTTTTTTGTATTTGTATTTTCTATTATTGGCCTTTTTCTATTGCGCTATCACTCACTAATACGCCTCAAAGAAAGTCGCGCTGAAACAAATTCTTATAAAATTTATTCAATTATTAACAGCAATTTTAATTATACCGAGCAGCTTCTTATTTTTATGGGCAAAAAAATATCCAATAACAACAAAGAAAAAGATTTGGAATACATTCACAAAACGTTTGTCGACACAACTAAAATAGAACTTTCTCGCGATAATATTTTTTCTTGGAGCCGATTCGATTGGGTTGATAAAGATAACCAACAAACCGTCAATACCATGACGGGGATTGAGTTACAAAATCCACAAGATATGTCCCTCAGATCCTATTCCAAAGAAGCTCAATTAGACCCCTGGCGATTAAAATTTGCTCCACCATTAATGGGCTATCCAAGCCATATTTATGTTATTCCAGCTGGGGTTGGCATTGCAAATCAATACAAAAAGTACCTCGGATCAATTACCGTGGGCATTGATATTAATAAACTCACCAATAAAATTAACTCCGATCTTGAATTGGGAGATAATTTTATTCTGATTGACTCCACTAGCCTTGATTTTATTGTGGGATCGATTGATTTGATGTTAAAAAAAGATCACCAAGATATAGAGCGCTTATTTAAAAAAATAAAATTACAACATCTGGCTCCCGAAGGCTATTTAAAAGATCCCATAGAATTTGAAAATACCCAATATGTTTATAGTTTTGATATGCAAAAATATCCCTACATAATTTTAACCGGATATGATAAAAAATTCTTTTGGCAAGAATTTTATTCGCTGTTCGTCCCAACCTTTACCCTGCTTGCCTTTATCACCATTATGATTGAAGTTTTATTGTTGATGCTGTGGAAAAAAAACAAACTCAACTAGATGAAAAACGAAAATCTAAATCCAAATTTGCAAGAAGCTTTAAGTGAACAATCTGGTGAAAATGTGCTGCGCCCCCTTTATTTAAAAGACTTTCTTGGCCAAGCAAAATTAAAAGAAAATCTGGCAATTTTTATTTCTTCAGCAAAAAATCGTGGCGATGTTTTGGATCACTCCTTGTTTTATGGCCCGCCGGGATTAGGCAAAACTACTTTGGCGCAAATTATTGCTCATGAGATGGGCGTAGGATTTAAAGGCACTTCGGGGCCAGTGATTTCTAAGTCTGGTGACTTGGCGGCAATTCTTACAAATTTGCAAGCGGGCGATGTTTTATTCATTGATGAAATTCACCGTCTCAATAAAAATGTTGAAGAAGTTTTATATTCAGCGATGGAAGATTTTAAGCTTGATATAATTATCGGCGAAGGTGTTGCTGCGCGCGCTATCAAAATTGATCTGCCAAAATTTACGATGGTTGGAGCCACTACCCGTATTGGTTTGATCGCCAATCCTCTGCGTGATCGTTTTGGAATTTTAACACGGATTGATTTTTATTCTAACGATGAGCTCAGGCAAATCGTGCTGCGCGATGCAAAAATTCTTGGCATAAAAATTGAGGATGACGGCGCCTCTGAAATTGCCCGCCGCTCGCGAGGCACGCCCCGTATAGCTATTCGCCTGCTCAAACGCGTGCGTGATTTTGCTGCTTCTGATATGGCTGAAATCATCACCCAAAAAATTGCCGATAAATCACTGCAACGCCTAGAAATTGACAGCGCTGGCCTTGATTCTTCCGATTATCGCTATTTATCTTTCATCGCCAAAAATTATCGTGGGGGCCCCGTAGGAGTCGACACCATCGCCGCCGCAATCAGCGAAGAACGCGATACGGTTGAAGACGCAATTGAGCCATTTTTGATCCAAAAAGGCTTCATCGAAAAAACCCCCCGTGGCAGAATTCTAACGGCTGAAGCCTTTAAACATCTGGGTTTAAAGGTTGTTAAGCATGAGAATGATTTATTTTAAATTATCTCATAAACACTGAGAACAATAAAATAATTTTTTAAATTTTGTAAAAATGTCAAAAAAAATTCTTCTAATAATTACAGGAAGCGTTGCAGCCTACAAAGCCGTTGATTTGGTGCGTTTGTTGCAAAAAAAATCTCACGAAGTTTCGGTGATTTTAACCAAGGCCGCGCAAGAATTTGTAACGCCATTATTAGTTTCATCAATTGCAAAAAATAAAATTTATACTGAATTATTTTCAAGCGATGATGTTGATGGAATGACTCATATCAAGCTTTCACGCGATAATGATTTAATTTTAGTAGCCCCTGCTTCGGCAGATTTTATTGCAAAAATGGCCAATGGGTATGCTGATGATCTTGCCTCTACTGTGCTTTTGGCGGCCAACAAAAAAATCATAATCGCGCCCGCAATGAACGAAAAAATGTGGGAAAACGATGCCACTAAAAGAAATTTACAAAATCTCGTCGAATCAGGAGTATCAATAATCGAGCCCCTATCAGATATTTTAGCTTGTGGCGAAAATGGCATTGGAAAAATGCAAGAACCAGCGCAAATTGTTGATGAAGTTGAAGATTTTTTTGCCAATCAAAATAAATTAGCGGGAAAGAAAATTATTTTAACAGGCGGCGGAACCCGTGAATATATTGATCCGGTAAGATTTATTGGCAATGATTCTTCTGGCAAACAAGCATTAGAATTAGCAAAAGTTTTAAGCGAAATGGGTGCCGATGTTGAATTTATCGCGGCAAATATTTTTATGAAAATTCCATTGCCAAAAGACAAAATCACTCATGTAAAAACTGCCGATGAAATGTTCGCTTCAGTAAAAAATAAAATCGCACAAAGCGATGTATTTATTGGCTGTGCAGCAGTTTCAGATTATAAAGTTAAAAATGTTTCTGCACAAAAAATTAAAAAAAATACTACCAAGAATCTTGTGTTAGAATTGGTTGAAAATATTGATATTCTAGATTTTGTTGGCCATGCTTCAAACCGCCCTGCTCTAGTAATTGGTTTTGCTGCAGAAAGTGAAAATCTTATCAAAAATGCGCAAGAAAAATTACAGAAAAAAAACTGCGATTTAATTATCGCGAATGATATTGAAAATGGCGTGATCTTTGGCGCCGTAATAACAACAGCCTATTTAGTTGAAAAAAAATCAATACAAGATTTGGGCAAAATTAGCAAAAATAAATTAGCAAAAATTATCGCTAAAAAAATTGCATCTTATTAGCTAAACACTGTTGAATAAATCGTCTGCTATACTGAATCAACTTCAAGAAGTCGATTCAGTTTTTTTCGCCACACTGGTGGCGCCCCACTTTTAGGGATCCCGGATATCGAAACCTGATTGAAAAAGATCGGTGGTTTGAATCAGGTTTGGTATATAACCAAATAGCACTAAGCCTTTTAAATCACCATTGCTAAAATAAAAAATGAAAACCAAAAACAAACCACAAACAATCCTCAAAAAAATCTTCGGTTACGATAATTTTCGCGGCGACCAAGAAGCAATAATCAATCACATTATTGACGGCAAAAGCGCTATGGTATTGATGCCAACTGGCGGTGGAAAATCTTTATGCTATCAAATTCCCGCTTTGTGTTTGGATGGCGTTACCGTTGTCGTCTCGCCATTAATTGCACTAATGCAAGATCAAGTTGCAGCACTGCTTGAGGCGGGAGTCAGAGCCGCGGCAATCAATTCTAGCATTGATGTGCGCGATATTTATAAAACTAAAAATCTACTTAAAAATGGTGAGCTCGATTTAATTTATGTTGCACCAGAAAGACTACTCTCGGTTGACTTCCTCTGCTTTCTCAGTGAAATAAAAATCTCACTTTTTGCCATTGATGAGGCCCATTGCGTATCACAATGGGGACATGATTTTCGCCCAGTCTATACCGAATTAAAAATTCTCGCACAAAATTTTCCTACGGTGCCGCGCCTTGCGCTTACTGCCACCGCCGATGTTCCTACCCGCAAAGATATTATCGAAAAACTTGATTTGCAAAACCAAAAAGTTTTTGTCGCTGGCTTCGATCGTCCCAACATAAATTATACAATATGCGAGAGCAATAATCCCAAAAAACAACTGCTCGATTTCATCAGAAAAAATCACCAAAATGATAGTGGGATTGTCTATTGTATCTCACGCAAAAAAGTCGATGACACCGCTAAATGGCTGAAAGAAGAAGGCTTCAATGTTTTTGCATATCACGCCGGAATGGATAATAAATTACGCCAAAAAAATCTCGAAAAATTCTTGCTAAATGATGCGGTAATCATGGTTGCAACAATCGCTTTTGGCATGGGAATCGACAAGCCCGATGTGCGCTTTGTTGCCCATCTCAGCGTGCCGCGCAACATTGAGGCCTATTATCAAGAAACTGGTCGCGCTGGTCGCGATGGCCTCGCCGCCAATGCTTGGATGGCTTACAGCATGTCCGATATTGTGATGCAACGCAGCTTCATCGAAGAAGGCAACGCCTCTGATAACCAAAAACGCATCGAGATCCAAAAGCTCAATGCGCTACTTGGCCTATGCGAAGCCTCAACCTGCCGCCGTCAAATCCTTCTCAATTATTTTGGCGATACACATGAGCCTTGCGGCAATTGCGATATTTGTCTCAACCCTCCCGAAAGTTTTGATGGCACCATCGCCGCACAAAAAGCACTCTCCGCAGTTTATCGCACCGAACAACGCTTTGGCGTGGGCTATCTAGTCGATGTTTTACTTGGCTCAGATGATCAACGCATCAAAAATTTCAATCACGATCAACTCAGTGTTTATGGCATCGGAAAAGAATTCAGCAAGCAAGAATGGCAAACAATTTTTCGTCAATTAGTCGCGATGAATTTTCTCAAAACTGATATTGCAGGCCATGGCGGATTGAGCATCAGCAAAGAAGGGCATCTATTTTTACGCAATAAAACTACATTAAATTTGCGCAAAATAACAAAAAAACTGAAGGAGAAAAAAGTTAAAATTTCTACTAAAAATAGCGCCGAAGGCAAAGTAAAAAAATCCTCAATAATCACGCTTTCAAGCGAAGAAGATAACGAATTATTCGCGCAACTAAAAGCCAAAAGATTAGAAATTTCTCGCAAATATAATTTAGCTCCTTATTTAATTTTCCATGATAAAACTTTAATTTCGATGATAAATTTGCGACCGAAAAATCTGGAAGAAATGCTACAAGTGAGCGG
>SHWK01000010.1 GCA_009693885.1 Rickettsiales bacterium | reverse complement strand
CCTTGTACGCATTTGATAATCAGTCGCCTCATCACTAAAATACATATAGCCGCGCTGAATAAAATGAAGTTTTTCCCAAATGTCAAACTCGGCACGAAACGAAGGAATTAGCGTAGTTTTTTGATCATATTCTTTGACTTCACTATGTCCAATTGCCACATCAATTTCAAACAAATCATCAAAAAACATACGCCCTACACCAGCGGCATTAGTGAAATCATAGTAATAAGTAGAAAGTGGATTATATTTATCGCGAGTATATAAAACGACATAATCTTGCGTATCAGGAATAACAATTTTGCTCGACATTTGAAAATCATAAAGCTCAGAACTAGCCTTTGATTCATAGTTATTAACAGCTCTTTGCGAATAATCTTTTTGATAAAGAAAATCGGTTTCGTTAATCCATTTATTGCTACGATAAAAATGACCAGTTGACACAACATATTGTTTGCTGTTTTGATCAGATTCATATTCGCCGCCAAAATTAATGTATTTGCGCACGCGATCATTGCGGTTAAAACGATCATTGCGCGGCGCTACAACGCGTGAACGATCAGCTTGACTGTTATCTATAGCATAAGAATTTTTTACAGAAAAAAGCGCGGCGAGAAGCAAAAGCAGAAGTAATGGTTTTTGTTTGCGGTGTGTTTTCATGGCAAATAAAGAAGCGCCAGAAAGATATTATTTTTCTGGCGCCAGAATAACTTAACTTAAATTATTTTTTAGCAGGAGCAACTTCTGGAGCAGCAACTGCATCCATAGGAGCAGCAGCGTCAACAGCTGCTTCTGGAGCAGTTTTGCCGTTGCTTAGAATATCTTGCTCAGGGCTGTTTGCACCGTCAATTTCTTCGTTAGAAAGATCTGGAAGAGCAACTTCATCATCCTTGCTTTCAAACATCCAGCTAGCGTGGCTTTTAACTTGTTCTGCGTATTTAACACCAGCTACGAATGATAAGAATGCTGCGACTGCAACAATAGCTATTTTAACTGCTTTTGACATAATTTATTAAAAATAAAAGTTGAGAAAAAAAACAAAAAATTTCGAAGCAAAATTAACTGACACAAAAAATTAAATCAACATCAAAATAGGATTTTCGATATATTTTCTGAGAGCCTTTAAAAATTCTGCGCCAACCGAACCATCTACGGATCTGTGATCTGAAGATAGAGTAACGTTCATAACTGTAGCAATTGCGATTTCACCATTTTCTACAATTGGTTTTTCGATACCGCGCCCCACCGCCAAAATACAACTTTGCGGCGGATTAACGATGGCATTAAAATTATCAACACCAAACATTCCTAAATTTGAAATACTAAATCCACCACCTTGAAACTCTTCAGGCTGTAGCTTTCCTTCTCTGGCTTTTTTTGCCAATTGCTTCATCTCAATTGAAATTGCTGCGATAGATTTTTGATCAGCATTGCGAATAATCGGCGTAATTAATCCGCCATCAATTGCAACCGCAACCGAAATATCAATATTATTATAAAACAAAATTGCATCATCAGACCAAGAGCTGTTTGCTTGCGGAACTTTTTTCAAAGCCATTGCAACTGCTTTAATAACAACATCATTAACAGAAACTTTATAAGCTGCAACGCCGTCAGTACCTTCTGCTACTGAGTTGAGCGCCACTCTTAATTCTAATAATTTATCAATTTGCAAATCACAAGAAAGATAAAAATGCGGCACGGTTTGCTTAGACTCTAGCAAGCGCTTCGAAATAACTTTGCGAATATTGTTATTTTTAACTGCAGTGAATTCTTGTGGATTGCGATAAACAGAGCCTGCGCGAGCTGATCCACTGCCAGCAAAAGATAAAACATCATCTTTGATGATGCGTCCGTGAGGGCCGCTGCCATTGATTTGCGCTAGTGAAACATTATTTTCTTTAGCGATTCTTTTGGCAAGAGGGCTAGCTTTTAAGCCTTTATTCTCAAAGGTTACAGCCCCATTGCTAGAACCAGAAACCACAGCAATTTGTGGAGATTTTCTTTCTTCAACTGGCGCTGGAGCAGCAACTGTAGCGCCTCCAACCGATACAACTTTATACCCATCAAGAACTTTTTTATCTTCGCCAACTTCAAGAAGCAAAGCAATCAAACTATTCACCGCAACATTTTCGGTGCCTGCCGCAATAACAATTTTGCCCAAAATACCTTCGTCAACCGCTTCAACTTCCATAGTTGCTTTATCGGTTTCAATCTCGGCAATAACCTCGCCGGCTTTGATTTTATCTCCTTCTTTTTTTAACCATTTTGCAAGATTTCCCTCTTTCATTGTGGGAGAAAGCGCTGGCATTAAAATTTCGATAGGCATGTTTTAAAATTATTAATTGAAAGCAGTAAAATTAAGCGATTTCATAGAAATGATCAAGAGAATTTTACATGATTTAGACTTATAATATTTAACTCCCAAATAAATCACTATGGGTTCCAGTCCTTTCTAAAATCACTACATTGCCTGTAACCTGATAAATCAAGACCCAATCAGGCTCTATATGTAAATCTCTAAAATTTTTAAACTCGCCTTGTAATTTGTGATCACGATATTTCGCGGGGATTTCCCTACCCGTAATGAGAATATCTAAAATATCTCTAAATTTTTGGAGGCTTTTTCCTCTTTTAAACATTTGGCGCAGCTCTTTCTCAAAGCGATTGGAGCTTTCAATTTTTTTCATATGTAGTGAATATGATTAATAACTAATCTGAATTCTTCTGCTATAAATTTACTTTTCAAATGGAATGTTTTATAACCCCCTTTTTTCACCAATTCTATTTTTTCTTCTTTTGCACCGATTTCATAAATTCATCGACATTATTATAAATTTTACGCTTCTCAGCCTTTGATTTTCTAAGAACTTCCTTGGTTTGTGCATTTAATTTATTTCCAATATCAGTCTCTTTTGCAAGTCGAGTGTGAATTGCGTCAATAACAAATTCTTTCACATTGCTATTGTTAAGCACTGCATGCGCCTTAAGAATCCTATGTAATGCTATTGGCAAATCTATGGTGAGTCTTGCTATATCTGTTTGCATATTTCTTTATTTCTGTATGTTAATATTTACCACATTTAAAGAAATACAGAAATAAAGATCAAGAACTATTTTCGTGTATCAAACCCATCACGCACGGCCTCACCAATAAAAATTAACAAAGTTAAAATAACCGAAACCACCACAAACCCGCTCACACCAAGCCACCAGGCATTGATGTTATTTTTCCCCTGCGCTAATAATTCGCCGAGAGATGGCTCACCCACTGGCATGCCAAGCCCAAGAAAATCCAGTGAAGTTAGCGTAATAATCGCTCCACTCAACAAAAAGGGCAGATTAGAAATAATCACCGCCGAAGCATTGGGCAAAATATGTTTGCTGATAATGCGCCAATTGCTTGCGCCCAAAGCTCTAGCCGCCATCACAAAATCAAAATTCTTCAATCGCAAAAACTCTGCCCGCACATAAACCACCAAAGACATCCAACTAAAAAGCAACATCAAACCAATTAGCGTAAAGAAGCTTGGCTCTAAGATCGAAGACATTATAATCAGCAAAAACAAAACCGGCATCGCTGACCAAATCTCACTAAATCGCTGCAAAATAATATCCACCAAGCCACCAAAATAACCCTGAATCGCCCCCAAAAAAATCGCAATCACCGCACTAAAAAACGTCAACACAATCCCAAAAATTAAAGAAATTCGCACGCCATAAATCACCCGCGCCAAAACATCGCGTCCATTATCATCGCTGCCGAGAAGATTCTCCGCTGTAGGCTTTGAAGGCGCAGGAGTCTGCAAATTATAATTTATCGTATCATAAGAAAATCGCAGCAAAGGCCAAATCATAAAATTGCCCGATTTATTATTTTTAGAACATCCAACCCGCCAATCATCACCCTTGGCAACATTTACATCATCACATAAAATCATTTTCTGCACCGCAATATCACGATAATCGGCTTCAGTTTCAAAAACTCCACCAAATTTTGTCTCAGCAATTTTGCTAATAATCGGAAAATAAAAATCGCCGCGAAACCGCACCATTATTGGCTTATCATTAGCAATAATTTCGGCAAAAAATGTTAGAAAAAAAATAACCGCAAAAATTAAAAAAGAATAATATCCGCGTTTGTTTTTTTTAAATTTGTTAAACCAGCTTTGTTGCATGATATGATTTGTTTAAAGTGCTTGTTTAGCGATAAATCTAGGGGATTGGAGCTATTTTATTTCGCGCGCAAGCACAGCTACATAAAATAACTCCAATCCCCTAGATTTATCTTTAACGAATAATGCCTCATGCGCTGTGCGTTACAGATGGATCATCTCCTGCTTATTGATTTTATGTAGCTGTGCTTGCGCGCGAAATAAAATTAATAAGCAGGAGATGATCCATCTGTAAAACAAGATCTAAAACAATAACGAGAGACAAAAAAAATGGCGATCACCATAAAGATGATCGCCATAATTTTTTTAATTGCCAAGAAGAAATTATTCTTCAACAACCATTTCTTGCACAATTGGTTTGTTATGCATTGTAGCATGCGCCGCAACACGATATTGAGCCGTTAACAAGCCTGTTCCCGCAGGAATCAAACGACCAACGATAATGTTTTCTTTCAAACCTTTCAAATCATCAAACTTGCCTTGCACTGATGAATCAGTAAGCACGCGCGTAGTTTCTTGGAAAGAAGCCGCAGAAATAAATGATTTAGTCTGCAATGAAGCTTTAGTAATACCAAGCAACACTGGTTTGCACTGCGCCGGACGAAGTTTTTCGGCAATCATTTTAACATTGATCGCTTCAAATACATCGCGGTCGACAACTTCGCCAGCAAGAAGTGTAGTATCGCCAGAATCAGATGTTTCAACGCGTTTCATCATCATGCTGATAATAACTTCGATATGCTTATCATCGATTTTTACACCTTGCATGCGATAAACTTTTTGTACTTCGCTCACCATATAGTTGGCGAAAGCTTGCATGCCAAGGATCTTGAGGATATCATGCGGAACTGGATTACCATCAACCAAAATATCACCACGGCGAACAAAATCACCTTCACCAACAAACAAATGTTTGTTTTTTGCAACAGCGTATTCGATTGGCTCTTTAGAAGCATCTTCAGGCTGTACAATAATGCGGCGCTTGGTTTTGTAATCTTTTCCAAAGACAATTCTACCATCAATTTCACTGATGATTGAAGCATTTTTCGGTTTACGAGCTTCAAATAATTCAGCAACGCGTGGAAGACCGCCAGTAATATCACGAGTTTTTGAAGATTCTTTTGGAATTCTTGCAATAACATCACCAGCCTTCACATCATCACCGTTTGAAACACCGACAATTGTGTTAACTGAGAGCATGTATTCTTTATCGCCGATAGTGATTCTAGGCTTTAAATCTTGTTTACTGTATTGCTTCCAATCCATTACAATTTTGGTTGAAACGCCAGAAGTTTCGTCGATTCTTTCGCGAAGTGAAATGCTTTCCGCTAAATCATTATATTTGATTTCGCCATCAACTTCAGCAACAACCGGATTGTTGTAAGGATCCCATTCAGCCAAATGCATTGCTTTTTGCACTATAGAACCGCTTTTATGCAGAATTGCTGCACCATAAGGCAATTTATAGCTATGGATTTCAGTTTGGTCAGCTGGATCAAGCAAGGTGATTTCAAAGTTACGACTAATAACGATGATTTTGCCTTCACGATTGATAAGCGTTCCTTTGCTTGAGAATGTAACAACCGCATCAGAAATAGCAGAAATCGAAGATTGATCTGTTCCTCTTTGCGCCGCACCACCAATGTGGAAGGTTCTCATTGTAAGCTGAGTTCCTGGTTCTCCGATTGATTGAGCTGCAATAACGCCAATTGCCTCGCCGATACCAACGATATCCCCGTTTGAAAGATCACGTCCATAACATTTAACGCAAACGCCATCCTTAGCTTTGCAAGTTAGAACTGAGCGGGTTTTCATTAATTTGATGCCCGATTTGCCAATTGCATCAGCAATTGCTTCATCGATCATTTCACCAGCTTTTGCAACAATTGTTTTGCCAGATTTTACATCTTCAAGTGGAACACGTCCTAAGACTTGCTCGGCAAGAGAAACTACTACGCGAGCATCATCAAGAACTGGCTCAACAATTAAGCCTTCTGTAGTGCCACAATCTTCGATGGTAACGATGCAATCTTGTGAAACATCAACCAATCTTCTCGTCAGATAACCAGAGTTTGCTGTTTTCAAAGCTGTATCCGCCAAACCTTTACGAGCACCGTGAGCAGAGATGAAATATTCTGTAACACTTAGGCCTTCTTTAAAGTTTGAAACGATTGGAGTTTCGATAATTTCGCCCGATGGTTTAGCCATCAAACCACGCATACCAGCAACCTGCTTGATTTGCGTTTCAGAACCACGCGCGCCAGAATCAGCCATCATGTAGATGCTGTTCGCCTCACGCGGAGAATTATAGCTAGAAATCATCGCCATCATTTCTTTCGAAACCTTATCGGTGCAATGAGTCCATTCATCAATAACCTTGTTGTAGCGCTCACCCGTAGTGATCAAGCCTTCACGATATTGCTGCTCTAGTCTTTTAACTTTCGCGAAAGATTCAGCAACATTTTTTTGCTTAGTCGCAGGGATAATCATATCATCCTTGCCGATTGAAATACCAGCATAGCAAGCATTTTTGAAGCCTAGAGCCATGATTCTATCACAGAACATTACGGTTTCTTTTTGGCCGCAATTACGATAAACGGTATCGATAAGATTGGTTACCGCTTTTTTTGTCATCACTTTATTAGCGATCTCAAGATCTGATTTCATCATTTCTGGCAAAGCGTTATAGATTGCAACGCGCCCAGGAGTAGTATCAGCCTTGATGTTAGTTTTTTCGCCATCTTTGCCTTTAACTACAAAACGATAGAGAATTTTATCATGGATTGTTAAAGCTTTGATGTGAAGCGCATGCTCCATTTCATAGTCATCCGCAACTGGACGAGATTTTTGCTTATCAAAATCTTTAGAAGCCATTGTTAAATAATACAATCCTAAAATAATATCTTGAGAAGGCACGATGATCGGCTTGCCATTTGCAGGGCTGAGAATGTTGTTTGTAGACATCATCAACACGCGGCATTCAACTTGCGCTTCAATAGAAAGCGGAACGTGAACGGCCATTTGATCACCATCAAAATCGGCGTTGAAAGCGGCGCAAACTAGTGGGTGCAATTGAATTGCTTTTCCTTCAGTAAGAACTGGTTCAAATGCTTGGATACCAAGTCTGTGAAGTGTAGGTGCACGGTTAAGCAACACTGGATGCTCTTTGATAACTTCATCTAAAATATCCCAAACCTCTGGGCGCTCAGCTTCAACCATCTTTTTCGAGATTTTGATTGAGGCAGATTTTCCGTAAAGTTCAAGCTTAGAATAAATGAAAGGCTTGAATAGCTCAAGCGCCATTTTTTTCGGCAAACCACATTGGTGAAGCTTAAGTTCAGGCCCCACAACGATCACCGAACGGCCAGAATAATCTACTCGTTTTCCAAGCAAGTTTTGACGGAAACGACCTTGTTTTCCTTTAAGCATGTCGCTCAAAGATTTAAACGGTTTTTTGTTGGAGTTTTTAACGATGGCTCCAGAGCGGCCGTTATCAAGCAAGGCGTCAACCGATTCTTGCAACATGCGCTTCTCGTTCTTGATAATAATATCAGGAGCAGAAAGTTCAATCAAGCGTTTCAAACGGTTGTTGCGATTGATAACACGACGGTAAAGTTCATTTAAATCTGAAGTAGCAAAACGGCCACCATCCAACATTACCAATGGGCGAATATCGGGCGGAATAACCGGAAGAACATTCATCACCATCCATTCGGCTTTGTTATCTGATTCAAGAAATTGCTCAACAAGCTTCAAGCGTTTGATGATTTTTTCTTTTTTTAATTCAGAAGTTTGCGTAGAAAGATCTTCGCGCAATTCTTTTTTTAAGTTAGCCAAATCAAGCTTTTGCAACAAACGCTGAACAGCTTCTGCGCCCATTTCTGCAACGAAACTGCCGATACCGTGCTCATCTTGAGCTTTAGCATATTCATCTTCGCTTAAAATTTCGCCTTCTTTCATTGGCGACATCAAGCCATCAGTTACTACATAATTTTCGAAATAAATAACTTTCTCGATTGATTTAAGTGTAACACCAAGAAGTGTTGAAATGCGTGAAGGAAGTGATTTTAAGAACCAGATATGCACGATTGGAGCCGCAAGTTCAATGTGTCCCATGCGTTCACGACGAACTTTTGAAGATGTGACTTCAACGCCGCATTTTTCGCAGACGATTCCTTTATATTTGATGCGCTTATATTTGCCGCATAGACATTCATAATCTTTGATAGGCCCAAAGATACGAGCGCAGAATAAACCATCTCTTTCAGGCTTAAATGTACGATAATTGATGGTTTCTGGCTTTAAAACCTCGCCAAAAGACCATGAGCGGATTTTATCTGGGCTCGCAATCGTGATTTTGATTGCGTTAAAATCGAGTAAATCTACAGCGCTATTTGAGTTTAGGCTAAGTAGACCATGTGAAGAAGTTCCTGCTAATGACATATTTTTTATTTATGTTGTGTGTAATTTGTAAGGATAGAAGATCTAGCTTAAACTGAACTAATCAACTTCGAACTAAATCAAATTTGCGAGGGCGTTTTTTTGCCCCCGCATAAAACTATTTTTCAACCAATTCAATGTTTAGGCCAAGAGAGCGAACCTCTTTGATCATAACATTGAAGGATTCTGGAATACCGCAATTAAAGTTTTGGTTTCCTTGAATGATCGATTCATAAATTTTGATACGACCAACCACATCATCCGATTTAACTGTGAGCATTTCTTGTAGAGTGTAAGCAGCGCCATAGGCCTGCAACGCCCAGCATTCCATTTCTCCAAATCTTTGACCACCGAAGTGCGATTTACCGCCCAAAGGTTGTTGCGTGATCAAACTGTATGGTCCAATCGAGCGCGCGTGAATCTTATCATCAACTAAGTGATGTAGTTTCAGCATGTAGATGTAACCAACTGTGATTTTACGATCGAACTGTTCTCCAGTTTTACCATCACATAGATTGATTTGACCAGAGCTATCAAGCCCCGCAACCGTTAATAGATCAGTGATATATTGCTCTTTGATTCCGTCAAAAATGCCAGTCGCAAATGGCACGCCATTTTTAAGCTTGTGAGCAAATTCGATGATTTCGTTATCTTTCATCGCAGAAATAACCGGCAATTCATGAGGTGAACTGTAAACTTGGAGAATTTTTTCGCGCAATTCTTTGACCATATCAGCTTTTTTCGCAGCGATATCATCAACGATTTGCCCAATTTGTTTGCCCAAGTTTTTTGAAGCCCATCCTAAATGGGTTTCAAGAATTTGACCGATATTCATACGAGAAGGAACGCCCAAAGGGTTCAACATAATATCAATCGGTTCACCATCTTCAGAATAAGGCATATCTTCAATCGGAGCAATTTTGGACACGACACCTTTGTTACCATGGCGTCCCGCCATTTTATCACCCGGTTGTAACCTGTATTTTGAAGCAAGATACACTTTAACAATTTTAAGAACACCTTGTCCGAGTTCGTCTCCCGCTTTGATTTTAGCAACTTTATCGGCGAAATCTCTTTCAATTTCAGCAACTTCTTTGCTGTGAGCTTTAGCGATTTTTTCTGCCAAATCCATTGCTTTACTATCATCAACCGCCACTTTAAGGAGCAAGAATCTTGATAGTTCAGACAAATCAGCTTCAGTAAGAGTTGTTTTAGCTTTTAACTTATCAACATTGCTAACAAGTTTTTTGCCGATGAATAGCTTAATCAAAGCATCTCTAGATGAGGTTTCAAGGAAGCCAATTCTAAGGCTTTTCGCTTTAGATAGAGTTTCAATTTCTTGCATTTCGATATAGATCGAACGCTCATCTTTTTCGATACCTTTGCGTGAAAAGACTTTAACATCAACTACAACGCCATCGATACCAGTAGGAGCGTAGAGCGATGAATCTTTAACGTCAGAGGCTTTTTCACCAAATATTACGCGGAGAAGTTTTTCTTCTGGAGTCATTGGAGCTTCGCTTTTCGGCGTAGTTTTACCAACTAATAGATCTCCGGCTTTGACTTCTGCGCCAATATGGATAATGCCTTCTTCATCAAGCTTAGCCAAAGACTCTTCGCTTACATTTGGAATGTCACGAGTGATTTCTTCGGGCCCTAAACGAGTATCGCGAGCAACAACTTCTAGCTCTTCAATGTGAATCGAAGTGAAGGTATCATCAGCAATTAATTTTTCAGAAATGATGATGGAATCTTCAAAGTTGTAGCCGTTCCAAGGCATGAAAGCAACGCGAACGTTTTTTCCGAGGGCAATTTCACCATTGGCAATAGAGTGACCATCAGAAAGAACTTGTCCCGCCTTAACTTCTTGACCAAGCGCAACCATTGGATGCTGATTGATACAAGTATCTTGGTTGGTCCGGATATATTTTGCTAAATTGTAAATTTCGATATGAGGCAAACCTTCTGAGGTAGTTGATTCAATCACAATTTTTGCGGCATCAACAAATTTAACGACGCCAGCAAATTTGCTTTTTACAACTGCACCAGAATCATGCGCAATAATTGCTTCCATTCCTGTTCCCACTAGAGGAGCATCTGGACGCATTAGAGGCACGGCTTGGCGTTGCATGTTTGAACCCATCAAAGCACGATTCGCATCATCATTCTCAAGGAAAGGAATTAGCGTTGTTGCAATTGAAATGATTTGCTTAGTTGAAACATCAGCATAATCGATTTTATCTGCGGTCATCATTACGAATTCACCGTTTTTGCGACAATTCACTAAATCAGCTTTGATAACACCTTTAGCATCAACTTCAACAGTTGAAGGAGCGATCACATGATTGACTTCATTCATTGCCGATAAATAAACAATTTCATCAGTAACTTTGCCGTGAATCACTTTACAATAAGGGGTTTCAATGAAACCAAAATCGTTAACTCGCGCATAAGTAGCCAAGCTGTTAATCAAACCGATATTCGGACCTTCTGGCGTTTCAATCGGACAGATTCTGCCATAATGCGTAGGATGCACATCACGAACTTCAAAACCTGCGCGTTCACGAGTAAGACCGCCAGGCCCCAAAGCTGAAAGGCGACGCTTATGCGTAATATCAGAAAGTGGATTAGTTTGATCCATAAATTGTGAAAGCTGCGAAGTAGCGAAGAAATCTTTGATCGCAGTGATCAACGGTTTAGAATTGATCAAGCTTTGCGGCATTATTGTATCAACTTCAACCGAGTTTAATTTTTCGATCACAGATTTTTCAACGCGCGCCATTCCGATGCGCATTTGATTTTCTACCAATTCTCCAACAGCACGAATACGGCGGTTTGCGAGGTTATCGATATCATCTGTTTTAAGATCATTATGCTTAGTCAAGCTTAGAATCTTAACGGTTTTCTTGATATCGTCATAAGTCAAATGCAGCACATCTTTGCCAATTTCTAGACCAAGACGGTGGTTCATTTTCATACGACCAACATCGGATAAGTTGTAGCGCGCATCAGAGAAAAATAAATTCTCGAAATAATTTTTTGCCACATCCAGTGAAGACGGTGATTCACCAAGTTTGATCGCTTTGTAAATATCATAAAGCGCATCTTTTTGATTTTGGTTTTTATCAAGCAACATTGTGTTGTAAAGATAAGGCCCCATCTCAGATTTGCTCGGATTTACGATATAAACTTTGGAGAAATTCAATTTTTTCAAAACTTCGAGACTTTCTGAAGTGATGATTCCACCAGCTTCAAGAAGCAATTCTCCCGTTTCTGGATCGATTAAATCTTGCGCCATGATGTATCCAGGCAAGATTTCATCACTTAAAATATAGCTCGTGAATTTTTCGTTTTGTAATTTTTCGAGTGATTTGCGATTGAGTTTTACGCCTTCTTTGACGCGCACCTCGCCGCTTACTGCATCGATCAAATCATAAGGCATTTTTTTGCCGATGAAGATTTCTCCATCAAACTTAGTTGCCCAACCTTTTTTAGTAAGAGTGATTTCAGTCGCGCCGTAGAAGGTGCGAATGATGTCTTCAGATGACATTCCGATTGCGCGAAGCAATGAAGAAACTGGAATTTTGCGTTTTTTATCAACGCGGAAATACATGACATCTTTGGTGTCAAATTCCATGTCAAGCCAAGAGCCTAAATGTGGAATGATTTTTGCCGTGTAAGATTTTGAGTCAGAAATTTTAGCATTATCGCTATCGAAGAAAACGCCAGGAGCTCTACGCATTTGCGAAACAACAACGCGTTCTGCGCCATTGATAATGAAGCTGCCCGTTTCCGTCATCAAAGGAACATCGCAAAGATAAACTTCTTGCTCTTTGATTGAACGAATTTCTCTGATGTCAGAACCCTCTTCTTTGTTCCAAAGGATCAGGCGCAATTGCGCGTGCAAAGGAATTGAGAAGCTTCTGCCCGCAGAAAGACACTCGCTAGATTCATATTTTGGTTTGCCTAAAGAATATTCGACAAACTCAACGGTAATGCGTTCAGACGAATCTGAAAGCGGAAAAAATGAATTAAATACTGATTGAATGCCGACATTTTGTCTTTTTTTCGGATCAACATTTGCTTGCAAAAATTTCTCATAAGAATTTTTTTGCAACGAAACCAAGTAAGGAATGGCCTCTTTATCTTTGTTAGTGCCGAAACTTTTTCTAAGCACAACTTGATCAAAACTACGATTCTGAATCACCAAAAACCCCTCTATTTAGTTTGATTCTGATTCTTGCGCCCCATGGCTTGCAAGAATAAAACTGGAAAAATGCCAAATCCAAGTCTAATTAACGGGCCAAAATAGACCCAGTTAAATAGACTTGGCGAAATAATTAAGAATTGATTATTTCAATTCAACTTTAGCACCAGCTGCTTCAAGCTTCTTTTTGATTTCGTCAGCGTCAGCTTTAGAAACATCTGTTTTTACTGTTTTAGGAGCAGCTTCAACTAGATCTTTAGCTTCTTTCAAGCCAAGTCCAGTGATTGCTCTGACTTCTTTGATAACGTTGATTTTGTTTTCGCCGAAAGCAGTAAGAACAACTTCAAATTTGTCTTGAACTTCAACAGGAGCAGCAGCTACAGCTGCACCACCGCCAGCAGGAGCAAATGAAGCAGCAGAAACGCCCCATTTTTCTTCAAGCTTTTTGCTTAATTCAGCAAGCTGAAGAACTGTTAATGTTGATAATTCTTCGCTAAGTTTTTCTAGATTGGCAGTCATGTTTAAAAAATATTAAGTGTTAGTAAAATAGAATTAGTCTTTTTTCAAAGTTGCGAAACCGGCCTCTGGAGCCTTCAAAAGTCGCGCAAAATTTGATTGTACCGAAACCAATAGGCCCAAGAAAGAAGCTCTCACTTCTTCGAAAGAACCAAGTTTTGCTAAGTTAGTGATATCTTTATCATAGATAAGAGCCTTATCTAGATAACCCACTTTTACTTGCAAATGCTCGATTTCTTTTTTGGTATCAGCTATGATCTTTGCTAGAGCCACTGGGTCTTTAGCATAAAGAATTGCTGTTGGTCCTTTTAAATGTGCGGCTACGGCTTCAAATTCTGTGCCTTGAATAGCAAGATTTGTTAAGGTATTTTTGGCGATTTTCATGCCACAACCTTTTGCTTTTAAGCTAACACGAAGATTATATAATTGTTTGCCGCTCATGCCACGATAATGCACTACAACCATACATTGTGCGCTTGCTAGACTAGCTTTTAGCGAAGAAATCATTTCTGATTTCTGTGTTTTGTTAATTGCCATAAATATTTTTTAATCTAAACAGAAGTGAGGGACGACAAGCGCCGACACAAAAATTTATGCGGTTAATATGTGTATTTTTGTGAGTTTATTTAGTTGATTTCCTATGATTTTGTTGCTCAGAGGATCTGCGATCCATTCGCACAAAATCATAGGAAATCAACTAAATAAACTCACAAAAATACTGAGTCTAAACTGCGTCGACAGAAACTTCAACCGATGGCCCCATTGTAGTGTTAAGGTAAAACTTTTTGATGAATTTTCCTTTGACACCTTCTGGTTTAGCATCTTTTAAAGCCTTTACTACAACTTTGATATTTTCAACCAAAGCTTCAGCGCTGAATTCGATTTTTCCGACCAAGCAGTGAACAATCCCTGCTTTATCGTTTTTGAAACTTGCTTTACCTTTGATGGCTTCATCAACAGCTTTTGCGATATCTGCTGTAACGGTGCCATTTTTAGGGCTTGGCATTAGGCCGCGTGGCCCAAGAATTTTTGCGATTTTGCTGATTTTTGCCATGATATCTGGAGTTGCAATGCAAGAATCAAAATCGACAAAGCCGCCTTCGATTTTTGCCACAACATCATCAAACCCAGCAAGAACAGCGCCAGCTTTAAGTGCGGCATCTTTTTTAGCTTCATCAGTAGTGATAACCACGACTCTAACTTTTTTGCCAGAACCATTTGGCAACAAAACTGATGCACGAACTGATTGATCAGATTGTTTTGCATCAACACCAAGTGTGATTGCAATATCAACTGATTCTGAGAATTTGCGCTTTTTAGCTGAAGAAAGTTCGTGAACTTTTTTAACCGCTTCTTCAATAGTTGCGGCAGAATATTTCACGATTTGAACTTTTTCTTTTTTGATTTTAGCAGATTTTTTTGCTAGTTTTTTTTCGTTTGCCATTTTGTAAATATCCTGATTAAAAATCTTGGCGACCTTTTTGGCGCGCCTATTTTATAAAATTATTCGACTATTTCTAGACCCATTGAAATTGCTGAACCTCTAACCATTTGAACGCAGGCGTTCAGATCGCTGGTGTTCATATCAACCATTTTTTTCTTGGCAACATTTTGCATTTGAGCAACTGTAATTTTGCCAGCGGTTTCTTTTCCTGGGTTTGAAGAGCCTTTTGGCAAGCCAATTTCCTTCATGATCAAGAATGATACTGGAGGATTTTTGGTGATAAAAGTAAAACTTTTATCTTTGTAAGCCGTGATTGTAACTGGAATCGGAGTGCCTAAATCATATTCGAATTTTAAAGCATTGAATTGCTTACAGAATTCCATGATATTAAGACCTTTTTGACCTAAAGCGGGCCCGATTGGAGGTGATGGATTTGCTTTGCCTGAAGGCACTTGCAATTTGATTAAACCTAATACTTCTTTTTTAGCTTTTGACATGTTTCGAAATTCTTATTTTGTTAGATCTTTTTTAATTTTTACGAAGCTTTTTTGTTTTAAAGTTTTTTTCTGGGGCCTAGAATTATATTCTTAAAAAAATAAGTTGCAATAGGGTTTTTTAAATATTTTAAAAATATTTAAAAAACCCTGATTTTAAGCTATTTTATAAGACTTTTTCGACTTGATTGATATCAAGCTCTACTGAAGTTGCGCGACCAAAAATCAAGATCGAAATTTTGACTTTTTGTTTTTCTGCATCGAAATCTTCCACAACTCCTGAGAAAGATTCGAATGGACCCTCAATCACATTTAGAGTTTCTCCCGCTTCAAAAATAACATGTTTGCTGCTGACGGTTTGCTCGCTTGAAGTTTTAAGGATATCTTGCATTTTAGCATCAGATACTGCCTCTGGGGTGTTTTTTCCACCCAAGAACCCAATAACCTTTGGGATTGAATTTAATGCGTTGTAGGCTTCTGAATTGATATTGGCATTGATAAAAACATATCCAGGGAAAAGCTTTTGTGTTTCTTGAACTTTTTGGCCTTTTTTGATTTTCATGATTTGCTTTGAGGGCACTAGAACATCAACGATATTTTTATCTAAAGTGCCACGCAAAATCATTGATTTGATTTCAGAGGCAATTTTGTTTTCTTGTCCGGCCATTACATTTAGAATGTACCATTTTTGATTTGTTGCGTTTTCCATTTTTTTAGAAATTTCTTGATCTTATTTTTATAATTTATCGCTATCTCGTGATGCGAGTAAGCTAGTACATTTACAAACCGAAAATTAATCCCATTATTTTTGCTATAATAAAATCTGCCAACAAAACCGCCGAAGAAAAGACGATTATTGTGATGATTATTGTTATCGTTGTAACATGGGTTTCTTTTTTTGAAGGGGTGTGAAGTTTTTTAAGTTCGTCAGCAGTATCCCTAAAATAATTTAACAACATCATAATTTTATAATTCTATTAAGCCCGATTGCGCTATAGCGAAAGGGGGTGGCAGGAGCGAGAGGAGTCGAACCCCCAACCAACGGTTTTGGAGACCGCTACTCTACCAGTTGAGCTACGCTCCTATGCGTTTATTCAAATTTTGGTTTATAGCAAACAGGCGCGGCAGTGCCGTTTTCTTTGGCGTTTGCGCGACAGTAAACTAAACCTCTATCTGCTTTTGATTTTCTATCAATTTCTTCGTAATATGGCTGCCCACCTGGTCCGTAGCCGTCCATCCAAGCATCTTTTTGCTCGGTAATGAATTTGCCGTGAGTTTTAAGATCTTGGCAACTAGCTAGGACTAAAAGAGAAGCAACTAATAATAATTTTTTCATGTTTAGTATTTTTACTTAGGGGGCAGATTTTAGGCCTGCCCACAAAAATTACTTAATAATCTTAGCCACAACCCCAGCACCCACTGTGCGACCGCCTTCACGGATTGCGAAGCGGAGACCTTCTTCCATTGCGATTGGAGAGATCAATTCTACTGAAAGCTTGGTGTTATCGCCAGGCATAACCATTTCGGTGCCTT
>SHWK01000009.1 GCA_009693885.1 Rickettsiales bacterium | reverse complement strand
TAGTGCTTTTGATGTTGCAAAATGCAAACATATCAGCACCGTGGCAAATATTTGTATTGTTTGGTTTTTTATACTTTTCACAATTTAAATTGGTGATGAAAATTAAAATTGTACCGCGACTTTGGCGTAGAATGTTCTGCCAACTTCAATTCTATTGTTAAATAATCCAGGACTAAACTCTGTGTGCCTATTATCAAGAATATTTTGAATAGCAAAACTTAGATCAATATTTTTTATTGGTAAATAACCGATTCTACCATCCCACCTTATATAGCTTGGCGTTCCAGCCTCCACATAATCTCTACTTGGAAGTGAATCAACATAATACACTACACTATCAAGCTCAATTTTTGGAGAAAGATTATAGAATGATCTAACTTTGAATTGATTGCGTGGAGATGCTCTTTGGAAATAGGCTAATTTATCCACATTAAGAGAGGAAGCTGTAGGATCATTTTCATTGCTACCAGCGTTAAGTCTGATGTCTTGTTTTAAAAAATCATAACCAACTTCAAGTCTCCAAGAACTTGTGGCTTGCCATTTTCCAGTAAATTCTAAACCATAAGTCTTGGCATATCCAGAGTTAGAGGCCGTAGGAACCCCAGGAACGCCACTTGTAGTATCAGCATCAAAAGTTCCTAAGTGAGAATATTCATTGTAATGAGTAGCGAGATCTATTGAGGTGCTATAAGTTGGCTTAACGCGATATCCAATTTCGTAAGAAGTTACTGTTTCTGCAACCGATGTTGGAGACCCTCTGGTAACTGTCGTATTAGGATCTACCTTTATGTTAATACTATCTTCACCTCTTGTTGGAGTTCTTATTGCCCTAGATACAGCACTCCAAATAGTTTGATTTCTGGTTGGGTAGTAAGCTAAGCGCGCATTTGGTTGATATTCAAAACCAGTTTGATCATTATGCTCAAATTTTGAACCAATCGTTAAATATAATTCATCAGCAATTAAGCCAATTTTATCCTGAATAAAGGCACTGTGTATCTCAATATTTCTGGTACTCGGAGAGTATTCTAGCGGAATAAATGCTCCAGCTCCAGTATTAACGGGTCTGGTTGATATATTATCTTGAATATTTTTATATCCCAACCCCCAAATAAATTGATTTTCTTTTGAAAAATTATAAAAGTGCTGAAAATCTATATCAGCAATTCTTTCGCTATAATCAACAACCTGAATGTTATTGCGTGTGTAATAAAGATAGCTCTGAACAAGTATATTAGATTTTTTTGATATTTCTTTGTTCCAGTTCAAAACAATATTTCCACCAGTATTTTCTTTATTGTCAGTTGAATCGCCAAAAAGAGTGGTTTGAAAATAGTTATTGGATTTAGTATCAAAAAAATCACTACTAATAGTTAAGGCATTATCTTTTATTGAAGAAAGATCATATTTGAAGCCAGTGCGATTACTGACTATCCCATCATTATTGCTACCATTACCATGATTATTAAAAGTTCCATCCGGATTTGATCTTCCATCATTCATTTTAGTAGAAGCCCCTCTTACTGCATGCTTTGCATAAACTCTGTATGTATCTAGGCTTGCTGTCTTGCCACCATATCTAGCTTCAGTTATTGATTTATCATTATTGCCAAAAGTTTGTGAGAGGTAGCCTCCTTGAGTTTGTGCAGAATTTTTAGTAATAATATTAATTATACCATTCATTGCATTCGCACCCCAAATACTTCCTCCAGGCCCCCTAATAACTTCAATTCTATCAATATCTTCAAGAACATAATCTTGGTTATCCCAAAAAGTACCGGAAAATATTGGTGTATATATTGTCAACCCATCAACTAAAACTAGAAGCTTACTAGCATATTGATGATTCATTCCTCTTGAGCTTATGGCCCATGCATTACCACTAATTCTAGCTACCTGTATACCAGGAACCAATCTTAAGGCCTCAGGAATCGATGTTACTCCCGACCTTCTGATATCTTCGGATGATAAAACATAAACCGCTGCAGAGGCATCAAATGAGCTTTCTTTTTTCCTGGCGAGAGAAAAAACATCGGGATTAAAAAAACTTGTACCACTACTTTGAGGTGCCGCCTTAGATTCAAAAGGGATTGAATAAAAAAACAAGGAAACAATTAGTAGAATTTTTTTCATAGTTTAATAAAAAAATTTATAAAACTCAGGGTCTAATAATATTAACAATAGGAAAATCTTTGGAATAGTTATATTCTTGTAGCTCTGCCCAAATAAAATCAGTTATTATATGAGAGTTGCCATAGCCAATCGCCGCATATGCAGATCTATATATTCTACAATATGACAAAAATGCAATACCCACCATATAGGAACAATTAAAATCTAAAGAATGTCTTATCGCTGCCTCAAGAATTTTTTCTGTAACATTGCGCTTACGATATTTAGTAGCAACAACTAAACCGTCAATTTCACCATATCTTTTTGAAGGATCAAGATTCATCTCTTTAAATAAATTGCTGTAAACAAACTCGGTACCAAAAATTTCACCAGAAAGAAGCTCCTCATTTAAGGAAATCATCATTCTAGCACCCCCAACAACAATATTTTCACTATTAGTTACAACTATAATCCCACCCCTTCTATCATAATCATTCTCGAACCACTCTTGGCTATCCCACCCTCTCTCGTTTCTAAAAATATCATTTCTTAAAACATAATACTGATCTAACAAAGCTCGATCATCAGTGATAAAAACGCTAACCTTTTCTTCCTCAGGCTTTATTAGCTCATTGGCCAGCGCAATTTCTTTTATTTTATTTTCTGAAATATAATTTGTCTCAGAAAGAGCGACTTCATCATAATTTTTTATCTTCGCTACTCCAGAATGAGGGCTAGCGCCCAATTTTGTAAGTGGTATTGTATTAAATATAAAATCTTGCCTAAAGGCATTTTTCATTTTGTCTAGAGCCATCATAAATATATCCCTTAATTTGGTTTGTTTCTGGTAATAAACTTTATATCCGCTCATAAAAAAATGATTGTTATTTGCGTTATTACATTATTAATTATCTAGTTTTAAAAATTAGATTTGTTAAAATGTAACTTGATAAAGTTTTTGCTAGTTATTTTGATATTATTCAAAACAATTTTGCTTTATAAACCTTGAAGCAAAGCGGTTTGTGAGCCTCAAATCAAGAGATCCTTATTATCTTAAGAGTGGCCATGTTTCAAAACGATACAAAAAAAAATTGGGAATGATATTTAAAAAATCTTACCCAACCACTGCCGCACAAAGCCTGAAGCCACTTAAAACATCAAGATGGCGCGGCTTTGTCTTTATTGTCACTTTTCCTCTGCGAATACCGATTCTTATCTATAATCACATCCAACTAACTAGGCGACTTTTTAGGCTTTTTGTGTCGGCGCCACTATATTATGCTATATTAAAATACGCCTCCACAGTCAGTAATGATAGAAATTATAAAGGCAGAATTGCGCGACGAATCAAGATCAACCCCGCTTATAAAAAAAGCTTTCCGCAACTTTTAAAAAGATATGAGAAGCGTCTTAAAAATAATAAAATACGCCGCCAAACTAAATTAGATTTGGATGAATCTTTTAGTGGATTGGTTTATGCGGTATTAGTGATTTCGATGCTTTGGACCTTGATGAACTCTTATGTAATATATCGCAACTTCTTCATCAGTATTAAAAATAAAATTGAAACTCAGAGTAATATAGTTGATTTGATTTCAACAAATATGATGAACGCGGTGGATAATTATCTCAATTATGTTGGCGATAGGGCTTTGGTATTTGATGCAAAGCATAATTTAGTGGCGATGAAAAATATTTTGAAGAAAACGCCTAATCGCGATATTATGCAAAAAAATATTTCTTCATGGCTAACGATTCAGTTTGTTGATGTGACTGGCAAGGTTAGTGTTTCAACGACTGAGGGCATTTTGCAAAAGCCTCGCCAACCTAATGATTATTTTCCTATAGCGCCTGCGGTTGCTGATCCTTGGCGCTTTAAAATTGGTAAGATGCAGCATTTTGAAAGCGATATAGCTTCGTATGATTATCTGCCAGTTACGATGTCGGTTGATACTGATAGCTTCGTTCCGATCGGAACAATGATGGCAACTATTCCAGTTGATCGCATACAGCACAATATTCGCGAAAGTTTGAATGAGACTGATTTATGTTATGTGGTAATTGATAAAAACTATGATTTAGTAGCCCAATCAGATGATTTAGATGCTTACGATAGGGTAATTTTTCAATCCAATTATTTAATCAGAACAGTAGTCACAAATAAAGATGTTTTACGCGCTGATTATATCAAAAATAAGATCGCGATTAAAAATTGTGACTTAACTTATTATAGGCGCTCAATCTATGGTATTACTACAATGGTTGGCTATAACAAAAAAGTAGTTTTGGAGAATTTTAGTTATCAAATTTTAACTACGATCATCCAATCTTTTGGCATTACCTTTGCTTTATTGCTGGCCTTTTATTTGTTTAGAAAATTTAAGATTGGACCCTTTTTAAAAGAATTATTATCAGCAAAAATCGGCGCAGAAGATGCCAATAAAGTTAAAGGCCAGTTCTTATCCAACATGAGCCATGAGCTGCGCACGCCAATGAATGGCATATTAGGAATGAGTCAAGCTCTGCGCGAATCACGCAAATTACAAAGTGAAGAATTAGACCAAGCCAATGTTATTTATCGCTCTGCCGATTCATTGTTGTTAATTTTGAATGACATTCTCAGTTTTTCAAAAATTGAAGCACGCAAAGTTGATCTTGAAAGCATTGATTTTAACTTAACAACATTGGTTGATGATGTGGCTGATTTAATGTCGCAAACAGCTAATAGCAAGGGTTTGGAGGTTATCAGTTATATTGAGTCCAATGTTCCAACTTATCTAAATGGCGATCCGGTAAGAATTCGCCAAATTCTTACCAACCTAATTAACAACGCGATTAAATTTACTTTTCACGGGCAAGTTTTTATTCATATTAAATTAAATAAAGTTGAAGGTAAAAATTATTTTTTGAACTTCAATATTAAAGATAGCGGGATCGGAATTGAGAAAGAAAAAATTGGCAAGATGTTCTCACGCTTCACACAGGCTGATATGTCAACAACTCGCAAATATGGCGGCACGGGGCTCGGGCTTTCAATTTGCAAAGAGCTTACTGATCTAATGCATGGGAGCATCGGCGTTGAAAGTGATTTTGGTAAAGGCTCTAATTTTTGGTTTACAGTATCGCTACTGCCATCTACTGGCATTATTCAAGATGATTTAGACGCCGAGCAAATTAAACAACTTGCTGGCAAAAATATTGCCTTGATAGAAAGCAATGCAATTGCACGCCACGCCTTCACTGGAAGAGTCCAAAGGCTGGGCATGAATTGTGTATCTACCAATGTGCCGTCACTTGCAATGTCACCGAAAGATATGATGAAGATAATTTTTGCTGAAATTGAAAAATTCCACAATCCTGATCTAATTTTTATTGATCATAATGAGTCAACTGGAATGAATGGTCTTGTTATTGCAGAACATATTCAGTCGAAGGACAATCTAAAAAATATACCTCTGGTCTTGATGCTCTCAACCAAAGATAAGCTTGGTATTGCACAAGAAAAATTAGCTCTGTTCAAATGCGTTATGCTCAAGCCTGTCAAGACTTCTCGCATTACAAACTCAATGTTTGAAATCTTTAACATCGAACATGATGAAGATACTTTTTCATTCGACAAAAATCCAGCTGACACGCAAAATAGGACAAAGAAAAATAGCGGAATTCGTATATTATTATGCGAAGATAATGAGGTAAATATGAAAGTTGCGACGATGATTTTAAAGCGCCTAAATCTTCAAATTGACTTTGCCGAAAATGGTCAAGAGGCATTAAATAAATTCTTACATATAAAATATGATATAATCTTAATGGATTGCATGATGCCAATTATTGATGGCTATCAAGCAACCGCAGAAATTCGTAAATTTGAAAAAGAAAATAAAATTGCTCCAACAACAATTATTGCCTTAACCGCAAATGCTACTGAAGAAGATAAAAAGAAGTGTCTTGCTGCTGGCATGGATGATTTTATCACAAAACCAATTAGGCGCGAAATTATCGAGGAGAGAATTAATGTCTGGCTTGCTAAAAATATTCAAAATACTTGAACTTGAAAAGTTTTATTTTAGCATCAAAAAACTCCTTGAGCGCAATTTTTAAAAAATGAGCAGAACATCATGAACATCCTGGGACACACTAGATCTTTGTGCATAATAAGCGTAATGCAATAGCATAAAAATAAAAACTCTTAGAATTTATCGATCACATCAATCAGGTCTTCATGCTTAAAATATAGTGGAATCGGCCCTTCATTGTTTTTTCCTGCACTTGCTAATTCAGGTGGAATTGTTTTTGAGATAGCGTCATCATAACCAAAAATTATCGGTTGGCAATTGGTGTTATAAGCACATTCAACATCAGCTAGAGAATCACCAATAAACCAAATATGATCTTGCTGAGAATCCAATCCAGAGCCACTGAGAGCAAGATCAAATGGTGCGCGATGCGGCTTATCAAATGAAGAATCCATTGATCCAATTATAGAAAAAAACTTATCAGTGATATTTAATTTTTTTGTCTCTTTGCGTAGAGTAACGCCAATTTTATTGCTAATAATTATCTGCAAAATATTTTTTTTCTGCAATTTGTTAATTAGAGCAAGAGCGCTTGGTAGTAAGGTTAATTGATCTAAGTGCGTTGAGCGATAAGAGCCTTTATAAACCTCGCCCGCTTTCTGCCAATCATCACCAAAAATTTTGGGAAAGGATTCGCGCATTGATTTGTGGATGGTGTCTTTTACTTTTTTTAAGCTCCATTCTTCTTTATCCATCGCCAGCATTGTATCGTTGATAGCGCGATGGATAAGGGGCCAAGTATCAACCAAAGTATTATCCCAATCAAAAATAACCGCTTTGGGTTTTTTAAGATTTTTTAATGCGGCGAGGTTTTTTTCGATGTTCATTTTTTTATGTTTAAAAATTTATCTACCACCTCTCCATAATCATCGGGATGTTGGCTGTATTTCCGTATCTCATTAAAAGGTTGCAGGCGTAGTACAATAATTTGGTTTTTCATATTTTGTGGTGTTTAAAATATTATTAGAAATTGTTCACACAGTTTTACTTTCAATCATTTTTGCAAAATTCTCAACCCCAAAGAGCGCAATAAAGGAGCCCATCCGCGGACCTTGATCTTGACCAAGTAAAATTTGATAAAGTGCCAAAAACCAATCACGCATGGTTTTTTCCCCAGCGGCGCCTTGCGCGCTAGAATTATAACCGTGATTTTTTCCGACTTCAAAAACTAAATTTTGCAATGCCGATGGATCATTATGCACATTATTTCCGCTTGATTTTACTATTTCTAAAAGCTCGCGAAGCGCTGATTTCTCTGCTTCGGTGGCTTCGCGATATTTTTTATGCTGCTTGATAAAATCATCATAATAATTGATTGCACTCTTCACCATTTTTTCTAAAAGTGGTGAATTTTCTTTGGTTAAGCCATCTTGATATTTTGAAATAAAACCCCAGAGAACGCTGTCATTATCTGGGTTGCAAGCGCTTGCCAGATTTAACAATAGTGAGTAAGTCAGATTAAAATTAACTTGCGGAACTTTTCCTGCATGAATGTGGAAGACAGGATTCTCTAGGCGCTTCGCCTCATCTTCTTTTTGATAGGCTTGCACAAAAGCCAAATATTCATCCATCGCTTTTGGAATTACATCAAAATAAAGTCGCTTTGCTGTCTTTGGTTTTTGATACATAAAAAGTGCCATCGACTCTTGTGGCGCATATTTCAACCAATCTTCAACCGAGATGCCATTTCCTTTTGATTTAGAAATTTTTTCACCAGTATCACTCAAAAACATTTCGTAGGTGAAATTGACTGGGGGCATGCCGCCCAATATCTCACAGATGCGACGATAAATTTTTTCATTAGGGCCGTGGTCTTTTCCATAGATTTCATAATCAACATCCAGCGTGTACCAGCGCGCTCCGAAGTCAACTTTCCACTGCAATTTACAATTGCCACCAGTGACAGGAACTTCTTTTTGCGCGCCGTTGCGATCCTTGTAAATCACGGTTCCGTTCGCTTTATTCACGCCAGTTACACCCTTATCAATTACGATGCCTGATTCTTGATCGATTGGCATGAAGGGGCTATAGGTTTCTTGGCGTTCATTGCCTAAATTAGCCAACATCAATTCCATGATTTCTTCATATTTTTCTAGCACTCGTAGCATTGTTTTATCAAAGGCGCCCGATTTATATTTATCGGTGGCGCTAACAAAATCATATTCAAAACCGAAGTGATCGAGAAAAGCGCGTAAACGCGAATTCATGTTGTGGCCGTAGGATTCATGGGTTTCGAATGGATCAGGAACTGCGGATAATGGCCTGCCTAAATTAGCGCGAATAATTTCTTGATTAGGTAAATTTTCTGGCACTTTGCGCAGACCGTCAATATCATCGGAAACGCAAAACATTTTTGTAGGAATTTCTGGTGCGAGACAAGAAAATGCATAGCGCACAAATGAAGTGCGAACCACTTCACCAAAAGTTCCGATATGTGGCAAGCCAGATGGGCCATAGCCTGTTTCGAATAAAACATATCCTTTTGCAGGGGCTTTTCCACCAATTTTTTCATAGATGCGGCGAGCCTCTTCGAATGGCCAAGATTTTGATTCTAGATAGATTTTTTCCATTTTATTTTTATTTGGAATTTTATGTTGGGGTGAAAGAAGTTTAATTTTTTTAAATTTTTGTAGTTAAAAAATTTTCTTCTGTGCCTAAAACCTTGATTTCTAAGATTTCGCCAGCTTGTAGCTTTTTTTCTGATATGATTCTTATATCAAGAAAATTCTCTGATTTTGCAATGTTATTTTTTTCTACGATTACTTTTATTTTTTTTCCAACTTGCAATTGTAAATATTTTTTTAATTCTGCATCACCTGCTTCACGCAGAATTTTTGCACGCTTTTTTATGATGGCGCCGTTAACTTGTGGCATCTTTGCCGCTGGGGTTCCCGAGCGTTTTGAATAAGGAAAAATATGCATGAAAATTATTCCCGCTTCATGAATTAGTGATAAACTATTTTCAAACATTTCATCAGTTTCGGTAGGGAATCCTGCAATAATATCGGCGCCAAAAGTGATTTCTGGCCTTAATTGGCGAGCTTTGGCACAAAATTCTAAAATTTGAGCGCGATTATGGCGGCGCTTCATTCGTTTTAAAATCATATCATCTCCCGATTGCACACTCAGGTGTAAGTAGGGCATGAAGCGTGGTTCGTTAGCAATTAAATCGAGAATTCCATCATCAATTTCTGCAACATCAATCGAAGAAAGTCTTAAGCGTGGAAGCTCTGGAACCAGCACCAACAAGCGCTTGATCATCTGCGATAAAGTAATTGGCACAGTTAAATCTTGGCCATATTCTGAAATATCAACACCCGTCAAAACTACTTCTTTGTGACCCATCGCTACCATTTTTTTTACCTGCGCGGCAATTTCACCAAAGGCTACCGAACGGCTATTGCCGCGGCCAAATGGGATTATACAAAAAGTGCAGCGGTGATTACAGCCATTTTGAATCTCAAGAAAAGCACGGGTTTTATTTTCAAAATATGATACTAATTGCGGCGCCGCATCTTTCACCGCCATAATGTCATTAACCTTTATTTTAGAGGTTTCATCGGGGGTAAGAAAATTTGCATTTTGATTTTTTGTATCAAGAAAAAGTTTATCTTGATGAGTAGTATTATGGTTGTGAGCGCTTGAATGGTGGCCTTCTGCATGATTATGTTTTTGTTCATGAGAAATCGTATCAGCTTTTTGCGCAACAATTTTTGTGCCTAAAATAGAATTTTCTCCCACACCAAAATAACTCGCTGGATCAGATTTTTCTAGGTTCCCCAGCACTAAATCTACTTCTGCCATTTTAGCATATTTTTCAGGATCAATCTGCGCCGCACAACCAGTAACAACAATTTTTGCATTAGGATTTTCTTTGCGCGCCCTTCTCACAGCTTGTCGCAACTGCCTTTCTGCTTCAGAAGTAACAGCGCAACTATTAAAAACTATAAGATTATTTTGATGAGTTTGATTTACAGCCTGCTTGATCGCCTCACTTTCATAAGCGTTAAGACGACATCCAAAAGTGACAACTCGATTGTTATTTTCTTCGGCTGTCATTGGCTAGAATTACATAATTTACTACTTTTTTGACACCGCTAGTTTTTGAAACTATGCGCAATAATTCTTTGAGATCATCCTCTGATTTGTAGACTCCAATCAAATATACCACATGATTAAAGGTGGTAACTTTGTAGTTTGATGGAAAAATTTGTGGATAGAAAAATAGCTTTGCCTTGATCAGTGCTGTGATATATGAATCGGAGAAGGGGCCGCTAAAATCAAGGATTCCAACGCCATTTTTATTGACCTCAATTTCATCCATAACTTCTTTTACACCCTTTACTTTCCATACCATTGCAAGCACTGAATCACCTTTATTAGTATCTCTAATAACACCAGTAAGCAATACCCTACCCTCATTGACCGTTACTCCCACTGAGTTTGAGACGCCCTTTAATCCATTCATTAAAAAGTCTTTATCAATCTGCGCGACGATTAAAGTATCGTCAACTGTAGAGTTGAGGGTTTTTTCACGCGTAACTACTGAGATAGTTGCAAATGAGCCAACTACAACTGTTTCTACGCAAGATGTAGTTAATAATAGAAGCAAAAATACAGCAGAAATTTTTTTCATGAGATACTGAGCTAAATTGAAGCTTGAAATACAAGGATCTAAGACGCGACCGCAATAGATTAATTTCAGAAATATACTAAATCAACTTTAAAAATATAAATTTAGAGCAAGATTGCTTGCAAATTATTTCTTTGTCCATAAAATCTTTGACCTCTTCTTCTTGCGGGCGTAGCTCAGTGGTAGAGTGCAACCTTGCCAAGGTTGATGTCGAGGGTTCGAATCCCTTCGCCCGCTCCAGTTTTTTCTTTAAAATCTAATAATCAAATCAGTCGCAAGCATTTAAGCCAGAAAATACTGAGGCGCGACAGCTAGAATCACCTGCTTTGCAATGCACTCCCGTTCGATCCTAAATAATTGTTGTGGCACTGGCATCATCAGCATTAGGAAAGCTATTTTGTCATATATACTAGATCAACTTCAAGAAGTCGATTTAGTATATTTTAAATTTTTTTCACCACACGGGTGGCGCCCCACTTGCGGGGATCCCGGATATCGAAACCTGATTGAAAAAGATCGGTGGTTTGAATCGGGTTTGGTATAGAGCAAAAAGATAATAGCCGACAGTCTTTTTATGTATTTATGTGAATTTGCGATCAACTCCACTTTCAGAATAAAATTCTTCACCGATTTTAATTTCATCACGACCATTTTTAACGCGCCATTCGTTGCTATCACGCAAAGAAAAAATACAACCGCAATATTCTTGTTTGTAGAATTCTTCTTTTTTGGCAATTTGATACATACGCTCTGCCCCGCCAGCCTTGCGCCAATTGTATGTCCAATAATTTATACCTTCATAATTTGCAGCAGCGCGGATACCACAATCATTAATTTGATCCATATCTTTCCAGCGCGAAATTCCTAGTGAAGAAGTTATGGTTTTAAAGCCATTTTCATAGGCATAAAGCGCGGTGCGTTCAAAACGCATATCGAAACATTTGGTGCAGCGCTCGCCTCTTTCTGGCGCGAATTCTAGGCCTTTAGCACGCGCAAACCAGTTTTGCACATCATAATCAGCATCGATAAAGGGGATTTCTAATTTTTCAGCAAATCTTTTATTTTCATTTTTACGAATTTCATATTCTTTTTTTGGATGAATATTGGGATTATAGAAAAAAATTGTCAGGTCAATTCCAGATTTTTTCATACGCTCCATAAGGTCTCCAGCACAAGGCGCACAGCAGCTGTGAATCAAAACACGCTTATCTTCACCAGTCTCTTTTGGCAGCGTTAATTCATATTCATAATTTTGCATAAACATTTGTATATTTTTGATCAAGACACTTATAATAACTATAAATTTAAAATTTAAAACCCCTTTCAATGCCAGAATTACCAGAAGTTGAAACAATCCGCCGTGGTCTTGAGAGATTAATTGGCAAAAAAATTGTTAAGGTCTTTCGTTCGGAGAAAAAATTGCGCAGCCCTTCAACGCTTGATTTATCAATTCTTAACAACAAAATTATCAATAAAATCGATCGTCGTGCTCGCTATTTAATTATTAATTTTAGTGGCAATTGCAACTTAATAATACATCTAGGAATGAGTGGTAGCATAGTTGTAGATGCTAAAACCAAACATCCTCAACATGATCATTTTATTTGCGAATTCAATAATGGATCACAATTAATTTTTAATGATCCGCGTCGTTTTGGTTTTGTTGATTTGGTTTATACAAAAGATTTAACCAAACATAAGATTCTCGCTAAGCTTGGGCCAGAGCCACTCTCTGAGAATTTCAATGAAAAATATTTAGCCCAAAAATTATCAAGCAAAAAAATGAACATCAAAACCAGTATGATGGATAATGAAATTGTTGTTGGTGTCGGAAATATTTATATCAACGAATCTTTATTCAAGACAAGACTCTCGCCACTGCGCGACGCCTCTTCTTTAACAAAAACTGAAATTAAAAAACTAGTTAATAATATTAGAAATATTTTACGAAAAGCAATTAAGCTAGGCGGCTCCTCGATCAATGATTATGTTAATTCTGCAGGAAAACAGGGTAATTTTCAAAATAATTTCAAAGTTTATGGCAATAATGGAAAAAAATGTTTGCATTGTAACAATATCATTACAAAAATAGTACAAAATGGACGCTCAAGCTTCTTTTGTAATAATTGTCAAAAATAAATTATGATCATTTCTCAAAAAAATTCTCTCACAAATTTTTATAAAATTATTCTCGCGATATGCTTAATTACACCTTTATCCTCATGCCATCTCTTCAATAACCAAAGCGATACTATTTATTCTAATGAGAATTTAGGTCATTCTGATAATCAAGCAGATTATGAAACTGGTAGAAATGGCAGCTTGCCAACTACAAATTTCTCAGCTATCTCAACAACTTCATTCGTTGCTGGTAGCAAAGATATTCCTCTCGCCGCCGGTTTAAACAAAGTTTCTGATGAAGATTTAGATTTTGATTCTGCAAGTGGCAGCATCATTGCAATCACCTATAAAAGTTCTGATGATTTGCAAAAAGTGAAGGATTTTTATACAAAAACCTTGCCACAGTTGGGGTGGAAAAATCTCAAAAATAACCAGCCAAAGGTTGAATTACTAAGGTTCAAGCGTGATAAAGAAAAATTAGAAATCGAATTTTTAAATTATAACGGTGATGATTTAGTGAAATTTTTTGTTGAGACTATTTCGCGCTAAAATCTGTATTGGCGCCCATCGGCGGCGCTAAATCAAATCAGTTTTAAATTTCCATAATCAACATCGCGATGATATTTTCGCTTTGTAAAAGCTAGAATTAGCCCAAAGCAAATCGCCATTGAGATCATCGACGAGCCCCCATAACTTATAAATGGAAGCGTCATTCCTTTAGCAGGAAGAAGTCGTAAATTTACACCGATATTGACAATCACTTGAATTGTAAATTGCATCATTAAACCAAAAAGCGAGAGATACACAAACATATTTTCTTCATCAAGCGCACGCTTGACGATTCTAGTAATGAGATAGGCGAATAAAATTATAATCATTGCACAAGTTAGCGCACCATATTCTTCGCCGATTACCGCAAAAATAAAATCAGTGTGAGCATCGGGGATGAATTTTTTTACTACACCATTTCCGGGACCGGTGCCGAAGAATGAGCCGTTAACAAAGGCATCGAGCGATCTTTCAACCTGATAATTTTTGCCCTCACCATCAAGAAATTTATTGATACGATCTTCGACATGGGGCAGCGCGACATAGGCGGTTATTGCCCCAAGGAATCCAAAAAATGCTACGATAAAAATTATCGCCATAGGAATTCCGTAGATAAAAAGCTGCGCAATCCACATGGCTGTAAGAGTAATCGTCATACCAATATCAGGCTGCAAAACTAATAAAGTAACAATTGTTAGATATAAACTTAATGAAATTCCATATTTTAGCGTCCATTTTGCATTATGATATTTTTGCAAAACATATGCATTCACAATAATAAAAAAAGTTTTAGCAAATTCTGAAGGCTGCAAAGTAAAGCCCGCAAGATAGATCCAGCGCTTTGCTCCTTTAGCTTCAAGGCCAAAAAATAATACCGCGATTAACAGTAAAATTGTTGCTCCAAGCCCTATTATGGCGAAAAATTTTATATATTCTTGATCAAGAAACGAGATTACGACCAATAAAACCAGGGCCATGCAAGCAAAAATTATCTGCTTATTGAGAAAGAAAAATTTTGTGACATCGATTCTTTTGGCAATTGCGGTGCTAGAAGTGGCCGTCATCATTAAGCCAAAAATGATAATGGCAAAAATGATCATAACATTGATTTTATCAATATCGATCCACCATTTAGTGATTGGCCCTAGAGAATTGCGGTCGAAATGCTGATTATCCATTTTAAATAATTTTAAGAAATTAGAAATTTTAAATTATAAATTTACAACTATAATTGCAAGGACGCTAATTTTGTTTTTATGCAGCATTTGCTGCAACCCACATAATCTACAATAGAATATTATGAAAAAAAATTCTGCAAATAAAATGTGGGGCGGCAGATTTGATGCTAGCCCTTCACAAATGATGCTAGAAATTAATCAATCAATTAGTTTTGATCACAAACTCTATAAGCAAGATATTGCGGGATCAATTGCTCATGCGCAAATGCTTTCTGCTGCAAAAATTATTTCTCAGCCCGAAGCAAAACAAATTATCGAAGGTCTAAAAAAAATTGAAAAAGAAATTGATAGCGGCAAATTTATTTTCAAAAAAGAGCTTGAGGATATTCATATGAATATTGAATCACGCCTCAAAGAAATTATCGGTGATGTAGCGGGAAAGCTTCATACTGCTCGCTCTCGCAATGATCAAGTTGCAACAGATTTTCGTTTATTTATTCGTGATGAAGTTGATTCAATCCGTGAGTTACTCATCGATTTAGAAAAAAACTTTGTTACTAAGGCAGAAAAAAATCTTGATGTAATCATGCCGGGATTCACACATTTGCAAGTTGCTCAACCCGTTTTGTTTTCTCATCATTTGTTGGCCTATTTTGAGATGTTTAAGCGTGATATTTCGCGTTTAGATGATTTACGTGCCAGAATGAACGAATGCCCTCTTGGCGCTTGCGCAATGGCAGGAACATCATTTCCGATTGATCGCTTCGCCACCGCAAAATCTCTTGGCTTCGATAAACCAACCGCCAACTCAATGGATTCAGTTTCTGATCGCGATTTTGCTATCGAATTTTTATCTTGCACATCGCTAATCGCATTACATCTTTCACGCTTCGCTGAAGAAATTATCATTTGGATGAGCAAAGGTTTTGAATTTATCAAACTCTCCGACGCCTTTACTTCGGGCAGCTCGATCATGCCACAGAAAAAAAATCCTGATGCTGCAGAATTAATCCGCGCAAAATCTGGCAGAATTTTCGGTGCATTATTTTCTCTTCTCACGGTGATAAAAGGCCTCCCCCTCACCTATTCAAAAGATATGCAAGAAGATAAAGAAGTTGTATTTGATGCGAGCACAAATATTCAACTAGCCTTGCGAGCCATGTCTGGCATGGTTTTGGATATGTCAGTTAATAAAGAAAAAATGTTAGCAATGTCAAAAACCGGCTATTCAACTGCAACTGATTTAGCTGATTGGTTAGTAAAAAATTTACAAATTCCATTTCGCAACGCACATCATATCACGGGATCAATCGTAAAAATGGCGGAAGAAAAAAAATTAGATTTACATCAACTAAAAATTTCTGATTTGCAAAAAGTAGAGAAAAAAATCTCAGCAAAAATTTTCGATGTACTGACTGTAGAAAATTCTATAAATTCAAGAATTAGCTTTGGCGGAACAGCGGGCAGCGCGGTTAAAGCCCAGATCATAATAGCAAAAAAGTTTTTACAAAATGCATAATTGTCAGCACCCATTCAGGCGCTCACAATTATAAATCAATCTCACTAAACATATCGTGACTGAAAAAATTTCTCTCCAAGAACATCTAGTAGAATTAAAAAGACGGATAATTTTTTGTGTAACATTTTTGATTGTAGCGTTTTGCACCTGTTACTTTTTCTCTGCAGAAATTTATCAATTTCTATTACAACCATTAGCAGAATCTTTTGCTGATCAACAGAATAGAAGATTGATCTACACCAGTCCAGCTGAAGGCTTCATCACCTTTACAAGAGTTGCTTTTTATGCTGCATTATTTTTCTCTTTACCAGTATTTTTTATTCAACTTTATCTTTTTTTAGCGCCAGCTTTATTCAAAAAAGAAAAAAAGTTCATAATTTTATTATTATTTTTTGCGCCATTTTTATTTTTATGCGGAGCGGCACTTGCATATTTCTTTCTTCTTCCGCTAACTTTTAAATTCTTCTTAAGCTTTGAGGCTCAAGGTCTTGTAGGATCATCAATAATTCCAATTCAACTCGAAACAAAAATTTCTGAATATTTAAATTTGATAATTGATTTACTTTTTTCATTTGGAATTGCATTTCAATCACCAATTCTCTTGCTTTTTTTATTTAGAATTGGTTTTCTTACTCCTGATGATTTAAGAAAAAGACGAAAGTATTGGATTGTGATTATTTTTATAGTAGCCGCGATCCTTACTCCGCCTGATGTCTTGAGTCAGATAAGTTTAGCAATTCCAATGATTTTATTATTTGAAATTGTCATTCTTATTGGAAATAAAATTAACAAATTAAAATAAAACTTTTATGGCAGTAAAAAAAGCAGTAAAAAAAGTAGTTAAAAAAGTAGTTAAAAAAGTAGCTGCTAAAAAAACAGTTAAAAAAGTAGTTAAAAAATCTACTGCGAAAAAAAAGTAGTAGTAAAATCTAAAAAGTAAAAGAAAGGCCGAGAGGGTAATAATTCTCTCGGCCTTTTTTTATTAGAAAAATATACTAACTTTGTAATACCCGCTATGGATTTGTAATTGTTTTTACGGCAGATGTTGCCGCTATA
>SHWK01000008.1 GCA_009693885.1 Rickettsiales bacterium | reverse complement strand
TATAAAGTTTTATTTAAATTAAGTTCGTAAACAATATTTGAATTGTTTCATCTGAGTTTAAAATAAAACCTACCAACCCGCTTCCTACAACCACCAAAGGCATAATCCACTTTTTGTTGATGAGATATAATAAACTTAACGACACCAAAAAAATCGCAATATTTTTTAGCGATCCATTCAACACCGAATGTTGAAAAATATCAAACGCTGTTACCAATAAAAGCCCGCACACTGCAGCTGCAACGCCATCTAGCGCGCCGTGAAAAGCTTTATTCTCAACTAATTTTGTTAGTTGTTTGTGGCCTAATAAGGTGAATAAAAATGATGGCAGAAAAACTCCTGCGGTTATTAGAAGCGCGCCATTTATGCCAGTAGCGAGATATCCCAAATAAGTTGCGAAAATTACTAATGGCGCGGGAATCATTGCTGATAACGCGATGCCATCATAAAATGCTTGTTGAGTAATGGCGGGAAAGGCTTCAAGCAAGCTATCATGCAAGAATGGGATGATGGTGTAAGCGCCGCCGAATGTTAGTAATCCGCCTTTTAATCCTTCGATGAATAAATATTTCTCGCTTGGTTCGTTGTTGGTTATTTCTATCACAGAATGTGCAAAATAAGCAAAATATCCCGATGCAATAAATGCCATTATAACCACTGAAATAGCGCATTTGCGATAGTTTTTTATCCATAAAACATGCCAAGCGAGACAGATAATAAATACGATAAAAAATTGTGTATGAATCAGTGTTAAAGCAACTGAAATTAAGGCTGCAATCACTAAAGATCTACTATGTAAAACATGTTTAGAAATGCGGTGAGTGGCTCGCACGATCAGTGCCGATACGGCTGGAGTAACGCCAACAAACCATAATAAAATTGTGCTGCCGTAAGAAACATAAGCGTAAGATAGTGCTAGCATTAATAATAATCCTGGTAGCATAAACCCAATCCCCGCAACGATTGCGCCTAGTCTACCAGCTTTTACCATTCCAAAATAAACGCAAAGTTCATGTGCTTCAGGGCCTGGTAATATTTGATATAAGGTGAATACGCGTTTGAATTTTTCTGGATCGAGCCATTTTCTTTTATCGACTAATTCTTCGCGGATCATGTTGATTTGCGCGACTGGTCCGCCCCAAGCGAGGCATCCGAAGCGGAGGAATATTAGAAATAATTTCCAGAGATTCATAAATTAATATGTTGTTTTTAGTAGCTATGGGAAGAGTTGGTTTTTTAAATCTAGTTAAATTGTTTTTTGTTTAAACTCACAAAATTCGTTTATTTTACATTCCGAGCATTTGGGTTTTCTAGCCACACAGATGTAGCGTCCATGCAAAATCATCCAATGATGTGCATGTTGCCGCCATTTTTTGGGAATGGCTTTTAGCAGCGCCAGCTCTGTCTTCTCAACATTTGCTTCATCAACAAATCCGAGGCGATTTGCTACACGAAAAACATGAGTATCGACCCCAATTGTCGGCGCGCCAAAAGCGCAATTCATTACGACATTGGCAGTCTTTCGGCCAACGCCAGGCAGGCTCTGCAGCTTTTCAAGATCTTGTGGAATTTCGCTATTAAATTTCTCCACCAAAATTTTCGACAAAGCAATAACATTGCGGGCCTTACCGTTGTAAAGCCCAATCGTGCTAATATATTTTTTTAACTTCTCCTCACCCAAAGTAAGCATTTTCTGCGGCGTATCAACCACCGCAAACAAAGCCTTCGTAGCCTTATTTACCCCAACATCCGTGCTCTGCGCCGACAAAACCACCGCCACCAAAAGCGTATAATTATTAACAAAAACCAATTCCGTCTTCGGATGAGGATTTGCCTGCTGCCAGATCTCAAAAATCGTATCAATCTTCTTCCTATTCATTTTTTTCAAGAAAAATTATTTACAAAAATACTTTTTACCTTAGCGTTGCCAATCCAATATTAAAATTAATGGTAAAAAATAGTATAGTTTATTCTCTTCTTCCTACCTAGGCTCTGAGGCGAGTTCCATTTTCATCGCAAGCTACGCTTGCAATAAATTAGATGAAAAGGGTGTCTGAGCAGCAGAGCCTAGGTAGGAAGAAGAGAATAAACTATACTATTTTTTACCATCCAACATTAAGAAATAAAAAATGAATTGTAAAAATCTAAAAGCAAAAATCACTGGAAAAGTCCATTTCATCGGCCTAGGCGGCATTGGCATGAGCGCATTAGCATTAATTTTAAACAAAATTGATATCCTGGTTCAAGGTTCTGATTTGAGCGAAAATTACATGACACCGATCCTGCGCGAGAAAGGAATCGCCTACTTCGTTGGCCATGAGGCAAAAAATATTACTGATGATATTTCTTTGATTGTAGAAACTTCGATCATCAAGCCAAATAACCCAGAAGTGATCGAGGCGCAAGCAAAAGGCATTCCAGTGATTACTAGAGCTGAGCTGCTTGCGATGGTGATGAGCGAACATATTGGTATCACTGTTGCAGGAACTCACGGCAAAACCAGCACCACTGCGATGACCTCGCTGATGCTTGAAATTGCTGACTTCGATCCAACTATCATCAATGGTGGCATCATGAATTATTTTCAAAGTAATTCAAAAATCGGTAATGGAAAATATTTAGTGGCTGAAAGTGATGAATCTGACGGCAGCTTTGTTAATCTTCCAACCTTTATTGGCGCGGTTACAAACATCGAGCCAGAGCATTTAGAATTTTACAGCCAAGATTTTGAAAAGCAAAAATCTTACTTCGAAAGATATATCACGCAAATCCCGCAAGAGGGCTTGTGTGTTCTATGCATCGATGATCCTGAAATAGAAAAAATTTACAATAAAATCAAAGCTAGTCACAAAAATTTAGTTACTTACTCAATTAAAAAGGCTGCCGATCTTTCAGCTTCTAATATCCGTTCCGATACACGCGGAATTACTTTCGATATAAAATTTGCAAAAAGTAATCGTGAAATAAAAGATTTACACATGTCAGTTTATGGTTTGCACAATGCTAGCAATGCTTTGGTGGCAATTGCAATTGCCGATTTCTTAAAAGTTTCTGATGATAAAATCAAAGAAGCTTTGGCAAGTTTTAGCGGCGTAAAGCGCAGATTTACTAAAACAGGAGAGGTTGATGGAGTAACAATAATTGATGATTACGGTCATCATCCAACAGAAATTGTCGCAACGCTCAAGGCCGCGCGCCAATTGGTTGGGGGACATCAAGTGATTCTAGTTTTGCAGCCACATAAATATTCGCGCGTGCGTGATTTATTCGCCGAATTTTGTCATTGTGCTGATGTTGCAGATATTGCAATTATCGCCAATATTTATTCAGCAGGGCAGCAGCCAATTGCTGACATCACACAAGATAATTTAATTGAAGGCATGAAAAAAGCCGGCCATAAAAATGTTTTAAAATTAAATAGTGAACTTGACTTGGCGGCGTTAATCAAAGCTAATGCAAAAGCGGGTGACATCGTGCTTGTATCGGGCGCTGGCACCAGCACTTATTGGGCCAATAAATTACCAGAACAACTTCAAAATTTAAAATAATAAAATGATCACCACGCATCCTATTACAATAAAAAATCTCGATAATATCGAAGATATGATGCAAGCATTTGCGCTAACGCATCAACTTTATCCTAAAATGGATCTCGCCACTTATCGCGCCAATATTTCTGAAATGAGCGCCATGAATAGTTTTCGCATGGTCGGTGCATTTTGTGATAATAAATTGGTGGGAATCAGCGGCTATTGGGTGCTACGCATGCTTTACTGTGGGCCTTATCTGCAGGTATCAAATTTTGTAGTTGATACTGATATGCGCAGCCACGGCATTGGTCGCCAAATTTTGCGTCATCTCGAGCAAATCGCCCGTGATTTAAATTGCCAAAAATTTGTGCTCGACTCTTATACTGAAAACAAAAAATCGCATCCACTTTATTATAGCGAAGGTTTTTATGTTCGCGGGTTTCATTTTATGAAGGATTTATAATCCCTAGAGGCTTGATAATACAGAGATGGTCTGAGTTATAAATATTTAAAATTAATGCAATTCAATAATGAGTAAAATCAAAATTGCCAGTTTCAATGTTAACTCCGTAAAGGCGCGCCTTCCCAGTGTTTTGGCTTGGTTAAAAAATTCTCAACCAGATGTTGTTTTGCTGCAAGAAATTAAATGTTTAGAAAAAGATTTTCCGTTTGAGGCGTTTTTTGATATGGGCTACAATGCCGCCGTTTCTGGGCAGAAGACCTATAACGGCGTAGCAATTTTATCTAAATTTAAGATAGAAGATGTGGTAAAAACATTGCCCCATACCAGTGATAGTAAGGTTTCTCATAATTTTAAACAAAAGGTAAGTGCATCAAAAAGTGATGGGTTTTTTGTTGAAGAAGAGTCGCTAGATCAGGCGAGATACATTGAAGCTGTAATCTCGGCGCATGGCAAAGCAATTCGCGTCGCCTCAATCTATGTTCCCAATGGTGGCGGAGAAATTGCGCCTCATGAAACCTTAGAAACCAGTGAAAAATTTTTGTATAAACTAGAATTTTTTGATCGCCTTAACGCTCATTTAGCAAAGCTTCTCACCTATGACGAGATTGCAATTTTTGGTGGTGATTACAATGTTGCGGCAGAAAAAATTGATGTCTATGATCCTGTAAATTTAGAAGGAGTGGTATGTTTTCATCCTTTAGAAAGACAAAAATTTCGCGCACTTTTAAATATTGGATTAACCGATTCATACAGGGCTCTAAACCAGCAAAATCAAGCCTTCAGCTGGTGGGATTATCGCGGCGGTTCTTGGCAATATAACAAGGGAATGCGCATTGATTATCTCTTAACCTCGGCTTTGGCCACTGATAAAATCAGCAATGCTTTCATCGAAGATAAAAATGTGCGCGACCAAGAAAAGGCCTCAGATCATTGTCCTGTATGTGTTGAGATTAATGCCTAGCTTTAAATTGACCAAGATTTTAAGCTGCAATTTTATTCCAAAATCAGCTTTTAAACGAAAAATGCTTGTGAGCAAAATATGCTCCGATGGTTAAAATTAGCACCGATAAAAATTGCGCCAAAATCACATCCAAATGCAGCAAATCGTTGAGAGAGAAGAGTAGAAAGGCGTTAATAATAAAATATCCACAATAAACCATATTCACTTTTAGATATTCGCGAAGCAAATTATTTTTAGAAGCAAAAACAAAAATTCGTAAACTTAAAAATGAATTAAAAATAGAAATAATGTGGGTAATCAGCAAAACCCAAATAGGCCGCAAATTCTCGCCAAGATAGTACTGAAGAATGCAAAACAAGGCAAAAGAAAACACAGTATTGTAGCCGCCAACCAAAATAAAGCGAATCCGGCGGTCAATCTTAAACCACAAATCAAGTATTTTGCTGATTAATTGTTTCATCTTTTTATATCGTTAGTTAATTCAACAATTTGTAACGAATCTTTTTGCGCAAAATTCTCGGGCAGCAGATTTTTTGTTGTCGCACTAAAAAAACACTGCAAACCAGATTGTGCTATTTCAGTGAGTAAATTTGCTTTTTTTATCTCATCTAAATGCGACATAATTTCATCAAAAATCAATATTGTCGGTTGGTTTCTATAAGCGGCTGAGATCTTGGCTCTAGCCAGTGTAATGCCAATCATAATTGATTTTTGTTCACCAGTTGAAGAATTGCTCGAAGGAGCATTTTTATCAAGAAAAACTGCCGAAAAATCAGAGCGATGAACGCCAAAATTTGTCTTAAAATTTTCTAAATCACCAAGGCGATTTTGTTGTAATTTTTCGAGATAAAATTCTTCGATTTGAATCGCACTTTTTTCATAAGCAATTTTTTCAATATCGCCACTAACTTTTAGTTTAGTTTTAGGAAAATTTGATTCAAAAGAATTAATCGCCTTATTAAAAAAATCAATAGCATCAAGCCTTGCAAATGCTATAGAAACGCCAAGTTCGACGATTTTATTTTCAACAATTTCTAACCATTTATTTCCTTGAGATTGTCCGCGATATTTTTGCAAAATCAACAATCTTTCTTTCAATGATTTCTGATAAAGATTAACGCGTTCAGAATGCTTAGAATCAATATCAGCGACGATTTTATCAAGATAATCGCGACGATCACCTTTGCCAGTAATCAATAATAATTCTAATTGCGGCGTCAGCCAAATAAAATTGATCAAATCTTCTTTGTGATCGCCAAAACCCTTGCTAGTCAAGATCTCGCCATTGATTTGAATATTTTTTCTCTTGCGGATTTTTTCAAAACCAATGCCAATTTTTTCAATTGAATCATGATCAGAAATTTCTCCATAAATAGAGAATTGTTCAGCTTGTTGGTTGTTTTTAAAATCAGCAAGAATCATTTCTTCGAAATCGCCACCACGCAAGGGAGAGTTGCGCCCAAGCAATGTGAGCGCTTCAAGAATATTAGTTTTTCCAACGCCATTTTCACCACACAAAAAAACTATTGGCGCATCACCAAAATCAACTTTTTTAAGCGCAAAATTGCGAAAATTTTCCAGAACTAATTTTGTGATTTTTGTATTTTGCAATGTAAGAAAATCGCTATTTTGATTATCAAGCCATTCGTGGAAGATAGATTATATCAAGAGGAAGTCATTTTATGTAGTGTGCCTGCGTGCGCAATAAAATGACTTCATCTTGATATAATCTATCGCGAAACGAGATCTAACACTAAATCCGCACCGGCATAATCACAAACATCGCATTGAAATCTTTCGCTTCAACCAATGCTGGTGAGTTGCCATCCTTAAATTTTATAATCAATTCTTCCTTATCAATTTGCCCGATTACATCAAGCAAATAGCGCGAATTAAAGCCAATTTCAACCTTATCGCCATCATAAATCGCTTCTAATTCTTCATGGGCAAAACTGCCATCATTGGCATTGATTTGCAGTGTGATTTTATTTTTTTCAACCACCATTTTTACTGAGCGATGCTTATCGGAAGCTACAGTTGAAACGCGATCAACGCAATCAAACAAAGATTTTTTATTAATAGTGGCAATTTGAGTATTATTTTTTGGCAAAACTTTAGTATAATCAGGAAAATCGCCATCGATCAATTTAGAAATAATCGTAGTATTATCGGCAGAAATTTTGATTTTGGCGCGAGATACTTCGATCGCGATTTCTTTGGCTCCTTCAATGATGCGGCGGATTTCGTTTACTGATTTTTTTGGCAAAATAACGCCAAATTCTGCCATATTATTTGACGAAACCAAATGAGAAACTGCCAATCTGTGGCCATCAGTGGCAACGGAGCGCAGCTCAAAACCATTCTCACCTCTGATCGATTGCAAAAATAATCCATTTAAATAATAGCGCGTTTCATCATTTGAGATTGCAAAGCGTGTTTTATCAATCATTTTAGCTAATTTTTCAGCATCAATCATGGCTTTTTCACCAAGCTCACCTTCGGCAAGAGAGGGGAATTCTGTAGCGTCGATGCAAGGTAAATTATATTTTGATTTGCCAGATTTGATCTGCAAAATATTGGGATTTTCTTGTAGAACCGTAATTTTTGTTGCATCAGGAATTTTGCGAATAATATCATAAAACATCTGCGCCGGCACAGTTGTGACGCCATTACTTTCCATTTCTGCGGCAAAGTTTGAAGTAACAAGAATATCCATATCTGTAGCCGATAGCAGAACTTTGCCGTTTTGCGCTTCAATTTTTACATTTTGCAAAACTGGGATAGTGTTCTTTTTTTCAACGGCACCATTTACATTGCTAAGAGCTTTGAGGAGAATGGGTTTTGTAACTTCGAATTGCATAAAATTTACGAAAATGGTTAAATTGTTTAGTGATATTTTTGTGGCATCAAATCCTATTATAACAATGATAGTGATCCTTTGTAGAATATCCGAGTATAAATTCAACTTTTTTTGTTAAAAAATGGTCGACGAGCTTGCCGATACAGTGAAATTGCAGCAAATTGCCTCAGATCCGCACCATTCTGCGTGGGTCTTTGCTTCTGCTGGTTCGGGCAAAACCAAAGTATTAACCGATCGCGTTTTGCGTCTTTTGCTTGATGATGTGCGGCCGCATAAAATTTTATGCCTAACTTTTACCAAAACTGCTGCGGCAGAAATGCAAGAAAGAATCAATGCTCGCTTGGCTGAATTGGTGATTTTGAGCGATAAAGAATTGGCAAAAAATATTACCGCATTAACAGGAAATTTTGTCTCCGCCAATTTGTTAAAAAAAGCACGAATTTTATTTGCTCAAATACTTGATGCAGATTCTCAAATAAAGGTGCAAACGATACATTCATTTTGTCAAAATTTAGTTAAAATTTTTCCTTTTGAAATTGGTGTTAAGCCAAATTTTGAGGTTATGGATGATAATTTAGAAAAATTATTTCTACAAAAAGCAAAAAAAGAAGTATTCGCTGAAAGCTTGAATAATAAGGCTTTGCGCGATATTATTATGCAAATAAATAGCAAATTAAATGAAGAAAATTTTATTGAATTAGTCGGCAAGGTTTTGGCGCAAAAAGAACAGTTAATTTTTTTGAAAAATGAATTTTTTGCAGTTGAAAATATTGTTGATGAAATTTTTAAAATTTTTGCAGTCGAGAGTGGCGCAAATGAAGAAAATATTTTTCAAAAATTTGTTGCAAGAATCCCGCGTGGAGAAATTTTGCAATTGGCGCAAGACTTAGAGAGCAGCAAGATGAAGACCGATCAAAAAACCGCAGTTGGGCTGAAATTCTTTATAGAAAATCTGGCGTTAAAGAATTTTAATGCCTATCGTGCAATATTTTTTACTAAGGATGATGATTTCAAAAAAACCTCTTCAATCGTTACAAAAGAATTCGCCGAGAATGCTGATTTTATTGTCTCGCAGCAAGAATCAATTGCTGATTTTGTTGAGCGCCTTAATTCTTATAAAACAGCGCAAGGCACGGCTTTGTTACTTCAATTCATTGATCGTATTTTAGAAAAATATCAAGAATTAAAAAACAAAAGCTCATTTCTTGATTACAATGATCTAATTATTAAAACCGATACAATGCTGCGCAATCATGATTCTTCTGATTGGATCAAGTTTCGCATGGATGGGTTTTTTGATCATATTTTGATTGATGAATCGCAAGATACCAATCACCGTCAATGGAATATTATTAAAGCTTTGACCGAAGATTTTTTTGTTGGAGAGAGTGCGCAAAACAAGAATCGTACAATTTTTATTATTGGCGATGATAAGCAGTCAATCTACAGTTTTCAAGGCTCTGAGCCTAATATTAGTAATGATATTTTTTCTTACTATCAGCAAAAATTAAGTGGAAGTTCTTTTAAATTACATAAAATTGATTTGCTGAATTCTTTTCGTTCTTTGCCAAAGATTTTGCAAAATGTTGATGCGGTTTTTTTGAATCAAAATTATCTTGGAAAGCTTGATTATCAGGCGCATAAAGCTATTCGTCAGGGTGAAAGCAAGGTTGAAATTTGGCCACATTTTAAAAAAGAAAAAACCGAGAAAGAAAAATCTTTTGATTGGCCGCCAATTTTGCAAAATGATGATGAATTTTGTGAAAAAGAAGCTTTGGCAAATTTTATTGTTGATAAAATAAAGTTTTGGATTGAACAAGGACGAAGGTTAGAGGCTAAAAGGCCATCAGTTGAACAAGAGCAAAAATTAGCAGCCAGAAATCGTCTTATAAATTATGGCGATATCATGATTTTAATGCGCAACCGCACCAATGGTTTTGATAAAATTTTGCAGCAAAAATTTCAAGAAAATGCTATTCCATTTGTTAGTAGCAAAAAAACTAATTTTGCTGATGAAATAATCATTCAAGATTTGCTTGCAGCCGCTAAATTTGGGCTTTTGCCGCAAGATGATTTAAATTTAGCTGCATTATTAAAATCGCCGTTTTTTTCTTTTAATGAAGAAGAGTTATTAAGAATTTCATTAATTAAAAATGATAATAAAATAAGTTTGTTTGAGGCGATTAAGCTAGATAAATCAATCTCTGAGACTGAAAAACAACTTGAAGAGATCATCATAAAATCACGCCAGTTAAATTGTTTTGAGTTTTTTTCATTTTTGCTGACACATCAAATGCAACAAAAATTTATTAATGAATTCAGCTTCGATGCCTCGCCAATACTAGATCAATTTGTTTCACAGCTTTTTGATTTTTATCAAAATATTTCACCAAATTTACAAAAATTTATTGATTTTACACAAAAATTAAATCCAAGAATCGCTATTAATTCTGCAGAAAATAATAAAATAACCATTACAACAATTCATTCGGCAAAAGGCCTGCAGGCCCCAATCGTTATTATTCCAGACTGTTGTTTTAATTTTAATCAAATGTCTTCCGCAAAAGAAAATTTCTTTTGGATTGATAGTGAAATAAACGGCAAAATACAGCAATTGCCAGTTTGGTGCGCCCGCAAAAGTGAAGAAAATAGCCTAGTAAAATTATATAAATTACAAAAAACTAAAGAAGCAAAAGAAGAATATTTTCGGCTGCTTTATGTAGCAATGACAAGGGCCGAGGACGAATTATACCTTGCTGGTTTTGGAGCAAATGCAGCGGATTCTTGGTATGAAATTGCGAAAGATGCCTTGCCACAATCTATTTGACAAGGTAGTAAATTCGGGATAAAGTTTGTTGCCGAAGCGGCGCTCCGACAACAAACTTTATCCCGAGAGGGGGGGCTTCACAACAAACCGTTATCCCGAATTTATGGCACCAGCACACCTACTACCAGTTGGCTTTTATGATTTACTATCCGATGAGGCGGAAAAGAGTCATCGCAAAATTAATCTAACCCTAGATTTTTTTCTTGAAGGAGGGTATCGCCTATTTAAAACGCCATTACTAGAGTTTGCTGATAATTTTTCTCATCAAGAAATCACCGATTCTTTTTTGATCACCGATCCTATTTCGGGCAAAAATTTAGTGTTGCGCAATGATATCACGCTACAAATATCAAGGCTTCTCAATACTCGTCTCAAAAACCAAAAAATGCCACTAAAATTATGCTATGTTGGTGATGTGCTGCTCACTAAAAGCAGCGAACTTTATGCCGATAGGCAATCAACCCAAGTGGGAGTTGAGATCATCGGCTGCGATCAAGAAAAATCAAATTTCGAAATTATTGAAACAATATTAAAAATCTTGCCAAAAATTGCCGCAAAAAATCTGACAATAGAATTTTCTTTGCCAAATTTTGTTGAGCTGCTTGTTGCAGAATTAAAAATTAAAGACCAAGAAAAAATGTTGGCTGCAATCAGAAAAAAAGATTTATCAGCGGTTAAAAAATTAAGCAAAGAATATAGTGATTTAATCAGTGAAATAGCACTTTACAACGATAACCTAAAATTATTAAGTGCAAAGATTTCTGCTAAAATAAAATCAACAAAAATCAGCGCAGAATTAAAGCGCGCTGAAAAAATTTCTCTTTTTATTGTCAAGAATTTTCCACAAGTGCAGCTTTGTTTTGATCTATTCGGCGATGACCGAACTTCTTATCACAGAGATATTTCTTTTGATGTGTTTTGTGGCGATTTTTCTTATCCGATTGTTCGTGGTGGAAGATATAAAATAAATGGCATGGATGCAGTTGGGGCAACGATTTACATCAATCGTTTACGAAAATCTCAATAGTTTATGGCAAGTGGATCGATGCGATGAATCATTTTGTATTTTCCACCTCTTAGCTCTTCAAAAATCTCAAAATATTCGGTGAATTTATCTTCAACTCTAAAAAGCAGTTTAGGATTTTTATCGGCTTTATTTGTGATATATAAATCTTGGAGAATATATTTTTTTTGACCATCTTCGTATGCTACATCAGCCTTGATCTCTTTATCAAAAACCACCTCAACAATACTTAAATGCCATTCTTTGCCATCTTTTTGTGCGATAGCGGTCAGTGAAGTAGAGCTAACATAATCAGGGCCTAATTCTGCATCATTGCTATCACGCAAAAGATATAAATTGAAGGCGATGGTTGTTGGATAGTTTTTAATTTTCCATAGATAGGTTAAAGACAGGCCATCAATTGTATTGCGATCAAGATGGCGTCGTGTAAAAAATTTTTCAATTTTGGTGATTAAATCGGGGTATTTTTTTAAATCATCTTTCCAGTGTGTTGGATTGTTGCGACTTTCTGCGGTGACCAAGTGAAGATTATCTTGCAAATAGGTGCCGTTAAAATCAAAGCCGCGCTGCCATTTGGTGATATAATTGCGATTGATAATGCGATGTTTTTTAAAAAATTTTGTTCTCTTGTCAATGATTGCCCCAATATTGCGCTGTTTTTCTTCGGTGACATAGTTTTTGAAGAGGAATTTTTCTATTTCTGTCTTGTCGGCGATTTCTGGTTTTTTGCCAATTAACAGAAGAAGCTCCATATCATGCTTGAGATCTTTTGCGGCATATTCAAAAGCAGAAACATTCGATTTTATTGCAGTTTTTACGAGTTGGCGATTATTTTGAATTGATAGTGGCGCATACATTAAAAGCAGTCCATCATCTTTAAAGGCTTCAGCGGCAATTTCGTGGATTTCTTTGATACGAGTTGAGGCGTAAATATAATTCTTGGAATCATAGCGGATCATTTTTTCCATAAATTGGCGGCTATCAAGTAGTTTTGGAGCAGCGTATTGCAAGGCATCGCGGCTTAAATAAGATGCTTCTTCGATAAAATGCGGATCATTTTGTAATTCAGGTGAAATATATTTTAATATTTCGGGATTAACTTTAACCAAGCGATAAATAAAATTTTCATCTTTGCGAAATATATCATCAGCATTAGCGAGTTGAGAAGGATCAATCAGGCAGGCCTGAAAGAGTAGTTTGTGATTATATTTGATGCAGTTAGAAAGTGATTTTATCGCGTCAGGATCTTGCTCTGTGACTGCATCTAATGTATAGTTTGAAGTTTGTCTATCGACGGGACAGTTGGTTTGATCTATAGAGCGAAATAATGCATGACCGCTATCAGTAAAAAATAATGAAGCGATGGCGAAAAAAACTGCGATTAGAAATCGGAATTTTTGCATCAAATTATCCTTTCATTGAAGAGATGCTGTTGACCTCAGCATTTTTACGATTGTGAAAATAAATGATCAAAATTGCCAAGCCAATTGCCGCTTCGGCGCCTGCAACCGTAAGGACAAACATCGAGAAGACTTGCCCATTTAAATCTTGCAAAAAAGCTGAAAATGCCACGAAATTAATGTTAACTGAAAGCAACATTAACTCAATAGACATCAAGAGCGAAATAATATTTTTGCGATTGATAAAAATGCCGCTCAGGCCAATAACAAAAAGCAAAAGAGCTAGCGTAGTAAAGTGATTGATAGTAAGTTCTGTGCTCATAATTCGATGCCTTCCCCTGTTTTAACTTTGATGATTTCAAGCGAGTTATCCTTGGTGCGAGAGGTTTGGTCGCTGATTTTTTGTTTTCTAATGAAGCGGGTATTTGTTTTTAAAGTAAGAACGATAGCGCCGATCATTGCTACAAAGAGCACTCCGCCAGCAAGTTGAAATGGTAAGAAAAATTTAGTGTATAAAACATCGCCCAAATTATTAATATTGTGCGTGCCTTCGGCAACAGGAAAGAGTAGGGCCGTTTGATAATGCGCCACTGAAGAAACTTTGATAACTAGGAAGATTTCTAAGAAAAAAACTATTGCTATACAAAAAAGTAATGGTGTGTGCAGAGCTACTTTTGTGCGCACAGTGCTGCGATCAACATTGAGCATCATCACAACAAACAAAAATAAAACCGCTATGGCGCCTACATAGACAACGATCAATAGCATTGCAATAAATTCTGCGCCAAGCAAAACAAAAAGTGCCGCAGCATTAAAGAATGTTAAAATCAAAAATAATACAGAATGAATAGTGTTTCTGGTGCTAACAACCACAAGGGCTGATGAGATCAGAACAAAGGAAAAAAGGTAAAATAAAATTGTTGTGAATGCCATATTATCTGTAATTTATATCTGACTCAATATTTTTGCGCAGCGCGTATTCAAAGCGATCGCCGTTAGCTAAGAGTTTTTCTTTGTTATAATACAGCTCTTCGCGCGTTTCGGTGGCATATTCAAAATTAGGACCTTCGACGATTGCATCAACGGGGCAGGCTTCTTGGCACAGGCCGCAATAGATGCACTTGATCATATCAATATCATATTTGGTGGTGCGGCGAGATCCGTCGGCGCGCTCTTCTGATTCAATTGTGATGGCTTGCGCTGGGCAAATTGCTTCACATAATTTGCAGGCGATGCAGCGTTCTTCTCCGTTAGGATAGCGGCGCAGAGCGTGCTCACCTCTAAAGCGTGGACTTAAGGGGCCTTTTTCGTAAGGATAGTTGATCGTGATTTTTTTCTTGAAAAAATATTTTAAAGTTAGCGCATGGCCAAAAATAATTTCTTTAAGCAAAAATTGATAAGCGGAACGAAATAATTGCATGATTTAAGCGTAAATTATAAAAGCTGCGGTGCCAACAACCCAAAGGAGTGACAGAGGAAGGAATACTTTCCAACCTAAGCGCATTAGTTGATCATAACGGTAGCGCGGCAAAGTGGCGCGCACCCAGATGAACACAAAAAGTAGTAAGAAAATTTTGAGCACAAACCACAATAATCCGGGAATGGCGTTGCAAAAATCATTATCAAGTGGTGGAAGCCAGCCTCCCAAAAATAAAATTGCCGCGAAAGATGAAATAAGAATCATGTTAGCATATTCACCCAAAAAAAATAGTGAAAAAGGCATTGAGCTATATTCGACATTATAGCCGGCAACAAGCTCAGATTCTGCTTCAGGAAGATCAAATGGCAAGCGATTTGTTTCAGCTAAAGCTGAGATAAAAAACACGACAAACATTGGAAATAAAGGCCAAACAAACCAGTGATTCTTTTGTGCCAAAACGATTTCAGTTAAATTTAGTGAGCCAGCACAAAGTACTACGGTGATAATAATTAAGCCGATCGATACCTCATAAGAAATCATTTGTGCCGAAGAACGAACTGCGCCCAAAAAGGCATATTTTGAGTTGCTGGCCCAACCAGCGATGATTATGCCATAAACCCCAAGTGACGAGGCGGCAAGTAAATAAGTGACACCAACATTAATATTGGCAATAACAAAAGTTTCACTAAATGGAATAACTGCCCAGCCAATCAGAGCAAGGGTAAAGGTAATAATTGGTGCTAATAAAAACAAAATTTTATTAGCATCGCGGGGAATGATAACTTCTTTTAACATCAGCTTAAGGCCATCAGCCAAAGGTTGCAGCAAGCCAAAAGGACCAACAACATTGGGTCCGCGACGAAGTTGCATTGCACCAATAACTTTGCGCTCCATCAGCGTTAAATAAGCGACTGCGCCAATCAAAGGCAATGTAACTAATAGAATTTTGCCAATAATTGGCAAAATAATAAAAAAGATTTCAGTTAGTTGAGTAAAGATTTGTTCCATTAAATTGATGTTTTGTATATTGCGATTGCAGCTAAATTTATCCTATTAAAATATAGTCTATTTTAACAATGTCAATTTCGTTATATCAAAGCATGAAGTTCTAATACGCTGTGGTTATAGACTGTAAATATTGCCACATTAACAATTGTCGCAACCAGTCCACAAGCCAAATCATCGAGCATAACGCCAAGCGATCCTTTGACATTGCGATCAATCCAGCCGATAAAAAGTGGTTTGGTGATATCTAAAAATCTGAATAAAGTAAAAGATAAAATGATGTGCCCCATCATAATTAGCTGGTTAAGAAATAGCGTATTATCGAAATAATATTTTCTAACCAGGGGATAGGTCAGGCATAGAGCCACTATTTGTCCTACCACTTCATCAATCACAATTGATTGGTGATCATGGCTGTTCAAATGTTTTTCATATAAAGGAATAAAAAGAATGCCATAAATAAAAAGTATCGTTGAAATCGTAATCCAAAATAGCATTTCTTCTAGCGATGTAAAAACATCAAATTTATTAAATAAATAACTAGCGCCAAACCATAATGCTACCGTCATAAAGCTGGCAAGGGTTCCGGGGCCATGGCGCAATTTTCCACAGCCAAAAAAAGTAATAAAAACCGAGTGTATCCTAATTGTTGTTTTGGTGATCATTTGTTTTTTTATCATTAAGTTAAGTAGGCGATCTCTAGCGCTAGAAAAAATCGCCATTTTTCTCTCGTCGGATTCAGTGATTTTGCTAGTAATTCTATTTTTTATATAATCTCTGATCTTACTAAATATTATCATAATTTTTAAGAATTTCAAAATAGATTTGTTGCAATTTAGTGATTTCTTCTAAATAAGCAAATTCATCGATTTGATGAGCGGTTTTATTGACTAAGCCGCATTCAACGATTTCATCGCAATGATCTTTAATGAAGCGTGCGTCAGAAGTGCCGCCAGTAGTGCTGAGGACTGGTTTGGTGCCACAGATTTTTTCTACTGCATTTTGGGTAATTTTGGCAAAATTACCTACTTTGCTCAAAAAAGATTCGCCGCTAATTCTTTTGGTTAGCTCATATTTGGCGCCCAATCCAACACTTTTTTGGCAGACATATTCAATCAGATCAACAATCGATTTTGAATCATGTAGCGAGTTGAAGCGAATATTAAAAGATGCGCTTGCTTGCGCCGGAATCACATTATTGCCAAAATTATCACTGCTGATACTAGTGGTTTCTAGGTTGGTCGAGCTGAAAAATTCATTGCCATCATCAAATTTATGTTCTTTGAGAACTTTCAGAATATTCACTAAAGTTGTGATGGGGTTGAGAGCGTTATCGGGGTAGGCCACGTGCCCTTGCTTGCCGATAATTTTTAGCGTAAATCCAATACTGCCGCGACGCCCAATTTTTAACATTTCGCCGAGTTTTTCGGGATTGGTTGGCTCGCCGACAATGCAGGCGCTGATTGCTTTGCCATTGTTTTGCATCCATTCTAAAACTTTTGCAGTGCCGTTAATTGAATCATTTTCTTCATCATTGGTGATCAAAAAACCAATGCCAAAATTAGGATTTTCACTGTTGAGAAACTGCGCTACAGAAGCCATAAAACAGGCTACAGCGCATTTCATATCTGCGGTGCCACGACCAAATAATTTGCCATCAACAATTTTTGCTGCAAATGGATCATGGGTCCAAGCCTTGATATCACCAGTTGCAACCACATCAGTGTGGCCAGCGAAATATAAAATTCGTTTGCTGTTTTTTGGATTATATAAAGCGTGTAGATTGTTGACTTTGTAGGATTCGCTGCCTTCATATTCTAAAATATCGCAAGTAAAATTTAATTTTTCGAGATAAGTTTTTATAAAGCCAATAACTTCGGGACTATTGCCGCTGTAAGATGGAATTTGGATTAGCTGTTGTGATAATTTAATTGCATCCATCATTTTTATTTCAAATTTTAAATTGCTTGGTAGAATGGAAAGTTGAATTTTATATTTTATGAAAGAATGAAGAATTGAAGTTGGGAGAAGAGGCTCTGCTGCTCAGACACCGCAATCATCTGATTTAAAAGCAAGCGTAGCTTGCGATGATTGCAGAACTCGCCTCAAAGCCTCTTCTCCCAACTTCAATTCTTCATTCTTTCATAAAATATAAAATCACTAAATAATTTCTAATTAAAATTTTCTAAAATGCTAGATATCAAATGGATTCGTGAAAATCCTGAAAAATTCGATGTAGCGATGGGCTATAGAAATAACGCTGTTAAGGCGGTCGATATTTTGCAAATTGACGAAGAAAAGCGTAAGCAAACTTTTTTGATTCAAGAATTGCAAGCGAAACGCAATAATTTTGCGAAGGAAATTGCT
>SHWK01000007.1 GCA_009693885.1 Rickettsiales bacterium | reverse complement strand
GGAGGCCTTGTCTGCAGCGAATGGCTTAATATTTGCTGCTGCTGTGATGAAGGTTGGGGCTGCAGCAACCAGAGTTGTGGCAACAGGAACTGTAGTAATAATAGGAACCGTAGTAACAGAAGTGAGATTAGCATCCTCTAGAGTTGGAGTGAATCCTGCAACAAGATTAAGTGGACCAGTAGGTGTGGTTTGCTTAGAAGTAGAAGGTAGTACGGGTGCGCTTTTCATATTAAACAATTTTAAAATTGGTGGGTGATAGAGAACTCGAATCTCCGACCTCTACGATGTCAACGTAGCGCTCTAACCAACTGAGCTAATCACCCAAAATATAACGATGCTGCGATTATAACACATAATTGCAATAATTCATAGCTTAAAATTGCTTAATTCTTCATTTTGCATCATTTTTTCTAGCGAGGCCTTATCAATTTTGCCAAATTTTCCCATCATTTTTTGCATCTGTTTGTATTTTTTGAGTAGGCGATTGATCTCTTGGATTGTGCTGCCAGCTCCAGTGGCGATTCTTCTTTTGCGTGATGAGCTCATGATAAGGCTATCAGGGTTGCGGCGCTCTTTTTTAGTCATTGATAAAATGATCGCTTCTTGGCGTTTTAGCTCGCTTTCAACATCGCCCATTTTATCGAGTTGGTCTCTGATTTTGCCAGCTCCCGGCAAGAACTTTATGATTGAAGCAATTCCGCCCATTTTTTTGGTGTTACGAATTTGTGATAGAAGATCATCAAAATCGAACTGGCCTTTTTGCATTTTTTTGGTGGCTTTTTCCATCTCTGACTTGTCAAAAACTTCTTGTGCTTTTTCTACCAACGAAACCACATCGCCCATGCCAATAATGCGCGAGGCAATGCGGGCGGGATCAAATTCTTCGAATTCTTCGATTTTTTCACCAACGCCAATAAATTTGATTGGGCAATTAGTGGCAGAGCGCATGGTTAAAGCTACGCCGCCGCGTCCATCGCCATCAAGACGAGTGAGAATAACGCCAGTTAAATTGAGTTTTTGGTGAAAAATATTAGCAATATTGATCGCATCTTGGCCGATTAATGAATCGACGACGAGCAAGATCTCTATTGGGTTTGCCAGGTTTTTGATGGCGATTAATTCTTGCATTAATTCTTCGTTAATCGCGGTGCGGCCTGCAGTATCTAAAATTATGGTATCATGGCCAGATTTAGTGGCTTCTTCTAGGGCGCGCTTGGTGATTGTGAGTGGTTTTTCTTCGGCAATAATTGCCAAAGAATCAACGGCAATTTTTTGTGCGAGAATTTCTAACTGCTGTTGCGCCGCTGGTCTGTAGGTATCTAGCGATGCTAGCAAAACCTTTTTGTGATTTTTATTTTTAAGGCGAAGAGCTAATTTTGCTGCTGAGGTGGTTTTTCCGGCGCCTTGCAAGCCAACCAGCATAATGATTGCGGGCGGTTTGCTGTTAAAATTTATTTCGGATTTTTCGCTGCCTAATAATTTGACTAATTCATCATGAACGATTTTTACGATCATTTGACCGGCCGAGACGCTTTTAACCACTTGCTGCCCCAACGCTTCTTGTTTTACTTTTTCGATGAAATCTTTGGCAACAGATAACGAAACATCGGCCTCAAGCAAGGCGATACGAATCTCGCGCATGACTGAATTAAGATCATCTTCGCTGATAGATTTTTTACCAGAAAGAGAATCGAAAATTTTGCCGATGTTTTTTGTTATGTTGTCTAGCATAATGCAATGAATGTGCGTGCCAGCGCTTGCGTAAGCGAAGCGAAAGCACGCCATCCCTCTTAAGTAAGGGGGATTTATAGGGTTAAAAACTACTCAACAATCTCGTATCCTGCGAAGAAGAAAGCGATTTCATCTTGAGCGTTTTCTAAGCTATCAGAACCGTGAACCGAGTTTGCCTCGATTGATTCAGCGAATTCTTTGCGAATAGTGCCTGCAGCTGCGTCTTTAGGGTTTGTAGCACCCATGATTTCGCGGTTTTTTAATACGGCGTTTTCACCTTTAAGAGCTTGAACCACAACTGGTCCAGAGATCATAAAGTTGACCAAATCATTGAAGAAAGGGCGTGCTTTGTGCACAGCGTAGAAGGCTTCAGCCATATCTTTGCTAAGGCGAATTCTTTTTTGAGCAACAATTTTAAGGCCGTTTTTTTCAAACAAACTGTTGATGGCGCCAGTAAGATCGCGTCTTGTGGCATCTGGTTTGATGATTGATAAAGTTAATTCTACTGACATAATTTATTAAAAAAAGTTAATATAACTGGGCTAAGAATGTTAGAGTTATAAGGGCTTTTGTCAAGAAATAGTTGCTTTTGTTAAGCTATTTTGTTAGCTTTATGAGATAATTCTCGCTATTATTTTTCTGTAAAAAAATGAAAAAACAAACACTGTCTTTTGAGGAGCTTTTTGCTATTGTAAAACACAAAATAGCCACCAAAGAAAAAGACTCTTATAGCCATACTATTGCTGTACAAGGTGTAGAAAAAATCACTCGCAAAGTTGGTGAAGAAGCATTAGAAGTTGTGATTGCGGCATTTTTAAATGATAAAAATCCTAGCAAAAAATTGCATGAAGAATTAGTCGGAGAATTATGTGATTTATTCTATCACAGCTTGATTTTAATGGCTGCACAAGGCATTGAAATTGATGAAATCTTGCAAGAATTTGAACGCAGAAACAATAAAAATTTAAACAAATGAGTGAGCAAAAAGTTTCTATAACTTTAACCGAATCAGCAATAGAGCGTGTTTCCGAGCTTATGCAAAAAGAAAATAACCGAGGCAAATTTTTGCGTGTTGGGGTTTCAAGTGGTGGTTGTAGCGGTTTTCAATATTTGTTTAATTTAGATGACAAAAAAAATATAGATGATATAAAAATTTTATCGATTGGCGATTCTTTGATTGCGGCAACTGATGAAACATCCGTAACTTTCTTAGAAGGTTGCCAAGTAGATTTCATTCGCGACTTAGGCGCCTCTTACTTCAAGGTGGTCAATCCAAATGCTAAAGCAAGTTGCGGTTGCGGTTCATCTTTTAGTGTTTAATTTTCCAAGTATTTATACATGACATCTTTTCAAGAAATTATTTTAAAATTGCAACAATTCTGGGCAAAGCAGGGCTGTGCAATCCTACAGCCAGTTGATCTAGAGGTTGGGGCAGGAACCCTACATCAATCAACAGTTTTGCGCGCCTTAGGTGATAAACCGTGGAAAGTCGCTTATGCGCAACCATGTCGCAGGCCTACAGATGCGCGCTACGGGCAAAATCCTAATCGCTTAAGTCATTATTATCAGTTTCAAGTTTTTCTTAAACCAGCGCCACAAAATATTCGTGAACTATACCTGCAAAGCCTTGAACTTATTGGGCTCGATATCAAAAATAATGATGTGCGTTTTGTTGAGGATGATTGGGAAAACCCTACAGTGGGTGCTGTTGGCCTTGGCTTCGAAGTATGGTTTAATGGCATGGAAATCACGCAATTTACTTATATGCAACAGGTCGGCGGCATAGATTGCAAGCTGGTTGCGGGCGAAATCACTTATGGTTTAGAGCGCATCGCAATGCATGTGCAAAATGTTGATAATATTTTTGATATAAATTGGAACGGTGCTTCGGGCAATGAAAAAATAACTTACGGCGATGTGTTTTTGGAAAATGAAAAACAGAATTCGGCCTTTATGCTAGAGCATTCAAGCCCTGAGATGTTGTTTAGAAATTTTGCTGATTGCGAAGAAATGGCACAAGTTTTGATTGCAAAAAAATTGCCAATTCCAGCTTATGAACAAGCTCTTAAAACTAGTCACTTATTGAATTTGCTTGATGCTCGTGGGGCAATTTCTACAACCGAGCGCGCCAGCTATATTGCGCGAGTGCGTAATTTGGTGAAGGCGGTTTGTGCTTTATCATCTGATAATTAATTTTTTTATTTATGATTGAACTTCTGACGATTTTTGCTAGTTCATTGCCAGACCTTGGCTTGATTGTCTTGGCACTAAGTATAGCCTTTGCTTATTGTGGTGCGCCACTGATTTTATATCTTATCATTTGTGCCTTTTATTTTTTAAAATTTGATTTTGGTGCGGTTTTTTGGATTAGCTACGCAGCCTTTGCTATCATATTCTCATTGCCTTTTATCAGAAGTATTATTGTTACAAAATTAATTGTTGCGATAATCAAAAAACTTGGTCTTTTGCCTAAAATTTCTGAAACAGAAAAAATTGCTCTAACATCAGGAACTGTCTGGGTTGATGGTCAATTATTTTCTGGTAAACCTGATTTTAAATGGATTTTTTCACAAAAATATCCACATCTTACTGTGGCAGAGCAAAGTTTTCTTGATAACGAAGTAGAAGAAGTTTGCAAAATGTGTGTCGATTATGATGTGCAGCGCTTGCGTGACCTGCCTGATAATGTTTGGCAATATCTCAAAGATAAAAAATTCTTTGGGATGATTATTCCAAAAGAGTATGGTGGGCTTGGTTTCTCGGCATATTTTCATAGCTCGGTGATTCAAAAATTAGCTTCGCGCTCAGTGCCGTTGGCGATTACAGCCATGGTGCCAAATTCACTTGGGCCCGCAGAATTATTAATGCATTATGGTACCAAAGAACAGTGCGATTATTATTTGCCACGCCTTGCTGATGGTAGAGAGCTACCTTGCTTTGCGCTTACAGAGCCAACGGCTGGCAGCGATGCTACTTCAATAATTTCTAGTGGTGTTTTATTTAAAGATAGCGATGGTTCTGTTAAAATAAGATTAAGTTGGAACAAGCGCTACATCACGCTAGGAGCGGTTGCAACGGTGATCGGTGTGGCGTTTCAATTGCGCGATCCAGATAAAATTTTATCTACCAACGAAGATATTGGAATTACTTGCGCCCTTGTGCCGCATGATGCTCCAGGGGTTCGTCAAGGTAGGAGACATGATCCATTATCAACGCCTTTTATCAATTCACCACTTAATGGTGAGAATGTTGTGATTGATCTTGACGCCATAATTGGCGGGCAGAGCGGGCTTGGCAAAGGCTGGAAAATGCTTATGGAATGTTTGGCGGCAGGAAGAGGCATCTCTCTGCCATCAACTGGTTGTGGAGGCGCTAAATTCGTGGCTCGCTCCATTAGTGCTTATGCGGCAATTCGTCAACAATTTGGCACGGCAATTGGAAAATTTGAAGGTGTTGAAGAAGTTTTAGCAAGAATTGTCGGCAGAACATACACGGCTGAAGCCTTGCGCAGCTTTACTGCAGGGGCAATTGATGCTGGATCAAAACCAGCAGTGGTTACGGCAATTGCAAAATATCACGCTACCGAAATTTTTCGCCAAGTAATAAATGATGGCATGGATATAATGGGTGGACGCGCTATTATCAGGGGTCCGCGCAACTTATTGGCTAATGCATATTTTTCTACACCAATTTCAATTACGGTTGAAGGGGCTAATATTATGACGCGTTCTTTGATACATTTTGGTCAAGGTGCAATCATGTGCCACCCCTACGCCTATACAGAAGTTGAGGCTTTGGAAAAAAATGATATTAAGGTTTTTGATCGCGCATTTTTTTCGCATATTAAACATTTATTACGCAACTTAACTCGCTCAATTGTTCTCTCGCTTACGCGCGGCAGGATAGTTTGCACATCTTGTTTACCTCACGAACGCATTGTTAAAAAATACCAACGCAAATTAGCTTGGGCTTCAGCAAGTTTTGCTTTGCTTGCGGATATAGCAATGGCGCGCTTTGGTGGCGATTTAAAGCGTAAAGAAAAACTCAATGGCCGTTTTGGCGATGTGCTGTCCGCTCTTTATTTGTCAGTCTGTATCTTAAGAAAATTCATTGAAGATGGTGCAAAAAAAGAGGATGAAGCCGTAATCGAATATGCTTTGAAAGAGCAGCTTGGCAAGGCGCAGCAAGGTTTTGATGGCATTTATCAAAATATATTTTCTGGATTTGGAAAATATATTTTATTGCCATTTGCTTTTTGGTCACGCTTTAATGCTTTTGCCTGTCCAGCCACTGATGCTCTAGGTCATGCGATAGCAAAAAACTTTATTAAAAATGGTGAATTTCGTGATTCTTTAACTAATGGAATTTTTATTTCATCAGATAAAAATGATAATTTGGGCAGATTAGAAAATGCTCTGAAGCTTTGTGAGGCAAGTGCTGGCAGTGTTGATAAAATTAAACAGGCAATTCGTAATAAAACTTTACCACGCAAAAGAATCGAAGATTTATTAGATTTAGCGCGTGAAAAATCAATAATTTCATCTAATGAATTTAAAGATTTGCAAGAAAGTTTTGCCGCAGTGTTAGACGCGATGCAAGTTGATGAATATTCGGTTGAGGAGTATAAAAAAATATAAACATGATTCTATTAATCGACAATTACGATAGCTTTACCTACAACCTCTACCACTACTTAATTGAGGCGGGAGAAAAAGATGTTGTGGTTAAAAGAAATGATCAAATTTCTATTGAAGAAATAAAAAAGTTAAACCCGCGTGGAATTGTGCTATCACCCGGTCCGTGCACACCTGATGATGCGGGAATTTGTCTTGAAGTGATTGAAAAATTGCAAGGAATTTTTCCTATTTTTGGTGTCTGTTTGGGGCATCAAGCGATTGGTCAAGCCTTTGGTGGCAAGGTTGTAAAGACTTATCCGATGCATGGAAAAATCAGTGAAATTATTCATAGTGGCAAAAATTTATTCCAAAATATTCCATCGCCATTTAAAGCGACGCGCTATCATTCTTTAATTATCGAAAAAGAAACTTGCCCGCAAGATCTTGAAATCACTGCTTGGACAGCGGATGGTATTATTATGGGCGTGGTGCATAAAAAGCATAAAATTTTTGGTGTGCAGTTTCATCCGGAGTCGATTGCTTCGGAATATGGTCATGAGATTATGAAGAATTTTTTGGGGATTATTTAGTTTTGTTTTAAGTTATTTTTAGATCTTGCTTTAACGATAAATCATCTACTGCCCATTGACTAGGAAGAGGGTCTGCTGCTCAGACACAACCATCTGATTTAAGCAAGCGTAGCTTGCGATGGTTGCAGAACTCGCCTCAGACCCTCTTCCTAGTCAATGGACAGTAGATGATTTATCTACAACGAATAATAAACTTTTTATTTGCCCACTAATTCTTTTTTAAAACTTTATACACACTTGATTTTCAGCTATCAAAAGCTTTCATCGCATTATTCGTTGTAGATAAATTATAGGAGAGGAAGTCAATTTATGTAGCTGTGCTTGCGCGCGAAATAAATTGATTTCCTCTCCTATAATTTATCGTGGAAGCACAAACTAGCGACACCCATAAATTTGTTGCAAAAGCACGAATCATAAACTACTAAAAAATAAATGAGTTTTAAAAATTTTACCCACACCCAATTCGAGCAAATTTTTTCCAACATCATTGAGCAAAAAATTTCTGCCGCTGAAACAAAAAAAATCCTTTTACAAATAAATGATGAAGGCTTTTCGACGCAGGTTTTTCTAGGTGTGGCGGCTGCTTTTAAAAAGCGCATGATAAAAATTCATGCTCCAGAAAATGCGATTGATGTTTGTGGTACTGGTGGTGATAAGCTTAACACACTCAATGTTTCTACTGCAGTATGTTTTGTGGTTGCGGCTGCGGGCGCTACAGTGGCGAAGCATGGCAATAAAGCAATTTCTTCTAATTCTGGTTCGGCGGATATTTTTTCTGAGCTAAACATTGCAATTTCTAGTGATGTTGCGGCGATAGAAAAAACTTTGCGTGAGAAAAAACTTTGTTTTTTATTCGCGCCATTCTTTCATGAAAGCTTGAAAAGCCTCGCTGTAATCCGCAAAGAAATTGCACAAGAATTTAATGTGCCAACAATTTTTAATTATTTGGGGCCATTATTAAATCCTGCAAACACCTCAATTCAATTAATTGGAACTTCTAAAAAAGAAACAATGTTGCCAATGCTTGAGGCCTTGAAAATAATGGGTTCAAAGCGCGTTTATATTGTGCATGGATTTGATGGGATGGATGAAATAACGCTATGTGATAATTCATATTTAATGCGATTAGAAGAAGAGAAAATCACTGAAGAAATTATTGATCCAACTAAATTTGGTTTTGCAAAAGTTGGGATTGATGCCTTGAAGGGTAAGGATCCAAAGCATAATGCACAAAAATTAATTGCCCTACTTGATGGTGAAAAATCAGCTTATCGCGATATTGTGATTTTAAATTCGGCCTTTGCATTGCGGTTATCACAAAGGGTCAAAACAGTTGAAGAAGGTATTGCGATGGCGCGCAGCGTGATTGATGGTGGTTCGGCCCTAGATGTTTTGCGGCGCCTTAAATCGTAAATTTAGGCAAAATATTCTACACAAAAAATTTTACTACTGCCCAGAAAATAACTGATAGACATCATTAAAAGTAGTAAAAATCATCAGAGTTAAAACCAGCGCCATGCCAATCTGGAAGCCAATCTGCTGCGTTTTTTGAGGCAAAGGTTTTTTTGCAATCATTTCAATCAAATAGAAAAATAAATGCCCGCCATCAAGCACTGGCACTGGCAAAAGGTTCATTACGCCAAGATTAATTGAAATCATCGCCATAAACCAGGCTACTACCGTGATTCCCATTGTAACAGTTTGGCCAGAATATTTGGCAATTTTAATTGGGCCGCCAAGCTCTTTGATAGAGCGCTTCCCCGTGATTAATTCATAAAGAGCTTCAAAAATTAGCAATGATGTTTTGTAAGTTTCAACATTGGCTGACGCAAAAGCTTGCACAATATTTAAATCTTCGTGAGTGGTTTGTGATGCTGTGATTCCTAGCATTCCAGTTTTGATTTCATCGCCAAAAAAATCTTTGCTTACTTGATATTTTGGAGTGATATTAATTTGCAGAATCTGTTTTTTGCGCTCAATTTTAAGTTGCAATTCTTTATCAGTGCTAATTGTAACAATTTTGCGAACATCATTAAAATCAGTGATTTCTTTGCCATTAATTGTTAAGATTCTATCACCTTTTTGTAAGTGAGATTCGGATGCGGCGCTTTGTGGAAGAATTTCATCAACTATTGGTAGTACTGTGTTGAGACCGTTTATCTTAAACAAAAAAGTGAAGATTATGATAGCTAGCAAAAAATTAGCAACAGGCCCCGCGATAACAATGGCAAATCTTTGATAAACATTTTTAAAAATGAAAGATTTCTCCTTTTCTACTGTACTCATTTTTTGCAACTCTTCTAGATCGGGCATTGAGGCGCCATTTTTATCGCCATACATTTTGACATAGCCGCCAAGAGGCAAGAGGCATAATTTCCAACGTGTGCCCTTTTTATCAATGAAGCCACAAATTTCTTTACCAAAACCAATTGAGAATGCCTCGATCTGCACCCCGCAAAGACGCGCTACCCAAAAATGGCCAAATTCGTGAATGAAAACGATTAGCGAAATGATGGCGACGAATGAAAGAAAATTGTGTAATATTAGTGCTAATATGGTCATTATTTATCTCGTTGTTAATGTTATTGTGGTTGATGAGGCTGTTGCGATCGGCATAGTTTGTGCAGCCCTACTTACCAGATTTTTATCATCGGTTAAATTTTTTTTGCAATTTCTCGTGCTTTAATATCAAAGAAAATCACATCATCAATTGTTTTTAATTTTTGATGTGAAATTTTTTCTAAAGTTTTTTCAACAATTTTAGTAATTTTATCAAAAGTAATTTCTCCTGCCAAAAATCTTGTAACCGCAATTTCATTTGCAGCGTTTAAAACCGCTGGTGCAGAGCCGTCAATTTCTAAAGCATTTTGGCAAATTTTTATTGCCGGAAACTTTTTGTGATCAACATCAAAAAATTCTAATCTTTGTAGTTTAGCTAAATCAAGTTTTTCATGTTTAATTTTCATTCGTGTAGGATAGCTCAGCGCGTGAGAAATTGGCACCTGCATATCTGGCAAGCTAAGCATAGCAAGGCTTGAGCCGTCAGAATAATTCACCATTCCATGCACAATTGATTGCGGATGAACTAAAATTTTGATCTGTTTTTTATCAATTGGAAAAAGATAAAAAGCCTCAATCATCTCTAGGCCCTTATTCATCATGGTCGCGGAATCTATTGAAATTTTAGCGCCCATGCTCCAATTGGGGTGTTTCAGGGCCTCGGCAATAGTGATTTTTTTAAAATCTTTTTTGGAATTAAAAAATGGTCCACCAGAAGCGGTTAAAATAATATCATCAATCATTGCCAAATTTTTATTTTCAAAAATTTGGAAAATTGCATTATGCTCAGAATCAACAGGAAGGATTTGAACCTTGTGTTTCTTGGCTTCGCGCATTAAAAATTCTCCAGCGCAGACTATAGATTCTTTGTTGGCAAGGGCGATATTCGAGCCGGCGCGAATAGCATTTAAAGTTGGTAACATGCCAGCAAATCCAACAATCGCCGAAACAACAAGATCACATTTTATTTTTGCAATTTCTAATATTGCTTCGCGACCAGCTAATAGCTTGGTTTTACGTGATTTTACGGCAGATTTTAACTCAGCAAATTTTTTTTCATCTTCAATTATTGCAAATTCTGGTTGTAATAAATCTATCTGCGCAGCTAGTGTTTTGGCATCATTGCGGGCGCAGAGAGCTATAATTTCAAAGCGATCGCGATCATTTTTTATTACTTCAATAGTGTTTTTCCCAATCGATCCGGTGGCGCCAAAAATTATAATTTTTTTCATAATTATTTTTTCTTGCGTGGTTTTTTTGCTAATGGGGAAATGGATTTTTTAGGATTCATTATTGCCTCAGATTCTTTTTCTAGCAAGGCTTCAAGATGCAGAGCATTTTCTTCGGTGCGATCCAAAATAAATAAAATTTCAGGAATATTGCGCGAAGATAATCTCTTGCCTAATTCGTAACGAAAATATGGCGCAGCTTTGTTTAAGCGCTGTAAAATTGCTTTATTATTTTTTGCATCACCAAAAATATCGATATAAACGCGCACATTTTTTATATCTGGACTGGTATCTGCTTCAAGAATCGTGATGCAGCTTCCCATCATTGTTAACAGGCCTTCGCGCAGAAAAATCTCTGCAATAACGCGCTTGATTTGTTCGCCAACCTGGAGCTGTCTTTGTGATTTCATGTTAATCGTAAAATGAATAATTTAGAATTTTTTAAATAAATGCGTGCCTCGCATCACAATGTTAAAATTGCAAAGTTTGATCGATTGCGTATTTAAAATATCAGTGTGACGCACCTGCGCAGTCAATAGTTTACGCTCTTCCTCGGAATAAGCTAGATATTGATAATCGGATTCATTAAAGGGATGTTTTTCAAAATACATCTCAGTTTCAAGCTTGCCAAATTTAGAATGGTAGATGTTCATATTGATGTGCGGAGCTCGGCCCTGAAGTGATCCCGGCATGATGGTGATAAAGCTATAATTGCCCAAATTATCGCTAATTGTTCGTCCCGACATGTTAAAATATTTATCAACATATTCGCTATTTTTATCAAGCAAAGTGTGATATTTTCCAGCAGAATTTGTTTGCCAAATCTCTATTACAGCGCTGGTAATAGGTACTCCAAAAGAATCGGCTAAGGATCCTTGGATAAAAATTATCTCACCAAAAGCGCGATAAAATGATCCAACTTTTTTTGCTAAATTATTGGTGGTAGCAAACTGATCAGGCATCGAAATATCGGCGGCAAAAAAGCGAGAAGGCGTTGGTTTCTTTGGATTAAAGGGGAGTATTTCTTTTTTTTCTGGTGCGGGCGCAGAGTCTTGATCTTCAAGGGCAAAAAGGCTTTGTGAGTAAAATAAAAATGCGATCAGAAAAATAAATTTCATCATAATATTTTATTTAAACTTTTGGCAATGTAACGCCAGTTTGACCCATGTATTTTCCACTTCTTTTAGCATAAGAAGTTTCGCACGGCTCATTTCCTTGAAAAAATAAAAATTGGCAAGCTCCTTCAAAAGCATAAATTTTTGCAGGCAAGGGTGTTGTGTTAGAAAACTCAAGGGTGACATGCCCTTCCCATCCTGGTTCAAGAGGCGTTACATTGACAATGATTCCGCATCTTGCATAAGTTGATTTGCCAACGCAGATTACTAAAACATCTTCAGGAACGCGAAAATATTCTACTGTGCGCGCTAGAGCGAAGCTATTCGGTGGAATTATACAAACATCAGTAGTGCGATTAACAAAACTAGTATCGCAGAAATTTTTTGGATCAACAATCGCAGAATCAATATTAGTAAAAATCTTGAACTCGTTAGAGACGCGCGCATCGTAGCCATAAGATGAGTTGCCGTAAGAAATTATTTTTTGATCTTTATCGTCAACGCGCACTTGTTTTGCAGCAAAAGGTTCAATCATTTTTTGTGTGGACGCCATTTGCGCAATCCACTTATCAGACATTATCATTCTAGGTTAGAAATAGGGTTAAAAAGTAAGTTATAAGAATTAGATAGGTTATGCAAAAAAAATTCTACAGATTTTTGCAGATATTTATTGCTTCAGAAAAACTCATAATGAAAATTAATCATGGAGTTTATCAGAAAACCAGATGAAATACCCATAATAAAATAACTCACTTGCAGTGCATAATACCAATTATTTACACGATATCCTAATTCTACTACTTGCTTCCGTTGGAATCGTTATTCTTTTTAAGCAATTGCGATTAAGCCCAGCCCTTGGCTATCTTGTGGCTGGAGCAATGATTGGGCCATTTGGATTTGGTATTTTGGAAGGAAATGAATCAACTCAATCAATCGCTGATCTCGGTATCGTATTTTTGCTTTTTGCTATAGGTCTCGAATTAAATTTTGAGAAATTAATCAAAATGCGAAAATATGTTTTGGGCTTTGGAAGCTTACAGGTATTGGTTACAACGGCAATTATTGCCTATATTGCACACAAGTTTTTTGGCATTTCAAAAGAGGCTGCACTTATAATTGGTGCCGCTTTTTCCCTTTCTTCTACTGCAATTGTGCTGCAAATTATTTCTGAAAATGGTGAAGAAACCACGCGGGTAGGGCGTCTAGCCTTTTCAATTTTATTGATGCAAGATTTAGCGGTGATCCCAATTCTAGTTTTGTTACCAGCCCTTGCAACAACTGAAATCAATATTGTAACAGCTCTTGGTAGTGCATTTTTTGATGCAACAATTGCACTCATTATTATTTTTGCAATTGGTCGATTATTGCTGCGTCCAATATACCGCTTGGTTGCAGAGGCAAAAAGTGATGTATTGTTTTTTAGCGTAACACTAATCGTTATTTTGGGATCGGCTCATTTAAGCAGCTATTTTGGCCTTTCTTCAGCTTTTGGCGCATTTACAGCAGGATTAATGGTTTCAGAAACCGAATATCGTTATCGCGTTGAAGAAGAGATCCTCTCAATCAAATCACTGTTGCTTGGGCTATTTTTTGTAACAATCGGCATGTCTTTTCAGCTTGATTTTTTGCTATCAAGTTTAGTAGAAATAATTTTAGTGGCGCTTGGATTAATTTTAATCAAATCTCTGGTTATTATAATTTTATGCAAAATTTTCCGTTTACCTTTAGCGCCGTCAATACATACTGGGCTTCTACTCTCGCAAGGTGGTGAATTTGCTTTTGTAGTATTCATCATGGCGGTAAATCAAAATTTTATCGCACCAAATACAGCTCAGTTTTTGGCAACGGTAGTTACTGTTACAATGGCGATAACGCCTTTATTGGCAAGCTTCGGGCGCAAAATAAAAGGTCAACTTTATATCATGAGTGTTTTGCGTGATAACAAAATAAAGCGTGAAATCGGCGAAATATCCAAACATGTAATCATCATCGGATTCAGTAAAATCGGCCATGTGATAGCTTACGCTCTGCGCAAAAAAGGCATCAATTATGTTGTTCTAGAAAGTAACCATCGCGTAGTTCGTCTTGAAAAAAGAAATGGCTATAATATTTATTATGGCGATCCAATGAATATAGATATTCTGCGCTATATAGGAATTGAGCGCTCAGAATCGGTGATTGTAGCGATGGATGATGAAATCGCCTGTATCAAAATCACTCGTTTTATTCATGAAAATTTTCACGGAGTTGTGCTAGCAACTAAATCAGAAAGCATGAATAATGCCGAAAGATTCAAAAAGGTTGGAGCAAATTTAGTGGTATCAAAAAATTTTGAAACCAGCTTGCAGCTTATTCGTATCGCACTTTCGTCAACGGGAGTTGCTGTTAAAACCATCGATAAAATGGTTGATTCTTTTCGCGATCCTGATTCAGAGTTAATCAAGGAGTTTGTGCGTGATAAAGAGGTTGTGGCAGATAAAAAAGGGTTGGAAGATATTTAGTTACAATTTCTGTGATCTCTTTGTTGTGAGCACTAAAGCCACTTCTTCTTCTTAAAAAACAACAAAGGAATCGCCGAAGAGCACAACATAACAGCCAAAATCGCAGGATAGCCCCAAATAGAGCCAAGTTCTGGCATAAACTTAAAGTTCATCCCATAAATACTCGCAATCAAAGTAGGTGGCATAAAAACTAAGCTTGCCACGGTGAAGATTTTGATCACCTTATTTTGTTCAATATTAATCAAACCAAGAAAGCTGTTTTGTAGATATTCTAATCGTGTAAAATTAAAATTAGCATGTTCAATAAGCGAATTAATATCTTTAATAATTACGCGCAAACGGTGTTCATTTTCTACCATTAAATCTTCATTGCGATGAAGCGAAGAAAGCACGCGCTGCTTATCAAACAAGGCCTCGCGAAGTGACATTGTTAATTCTTGGCATTCATTGATTCTTAAAATCATCGCCTCATCAAGGTTACTTTTATAGTTAATTTTTTTGCTGATTTCAGCGATATATTTTGATACTAACTCAATCAAATCAGCATCAAAATCAATACGCGATTCAATAATGCTAATAAAAATTTTTGCTGAACTATTAAAAGTAGTAGGAAATTGTTTGATTTTTTTGACGGTTTCTAAAATCACCCTGCTATCAAAGTAGCGTAGAGTGAAGAGGATTCTATCAGTGATGATAAATGACATTTCATGCTCTTCTAATCGGCCGCTTTGAGGAATAATATTCAAAAAAGTTGAGTTGATGCGAATAGCTTCAGAATCAGCAAGATAGCGTGAACTGGTTTCGATTTCTTCTTGTTGTTGGCGAGTTGGAAAACTGATTTTGTAGCGCTCTTCAACTTCTTTTATTTCATCGCGCGAAGGGTTCTGCAAATCAATCCACAAAGCATTCTCAAGGCCTTCTACTTCTTTAAGCGAAGAAACCTTTTGTTGTGAATATTGTGGAAGTTGAAAAATGCGGATCATATGCTGAAGGCTCCATAAAGTTTCCTTGGTCGGGGCGGAGAGATTCGAACTCCCGACCCCCTGGTCCCAAACCAGGTGCGCTAGCCAGACTGCGCTACGCCCCGACAAAATATTTTAGTACAAAAAATTTTAGTAGAAAAATAAAGGAAGTGCTCTTAAAAAGAGGTCGCGATTAAACAATCATCACTATAATATGTCAACCAAATTTTATTTAAAGCGACATTTAAAATATTACAAATCATATATTTTATTGTTATTTTTGCTCGAATTAACCGTGCCAAAAAATTCTTTTGCTTGGGCGGGATACGAAGAGACCACCAATATTGCCATCGACATTCCGCCAGGAAACCTTGTGCGCATTGGCCGAGAGATAGATATTTTTGATTTTAAGACAAATAGCTATCATCCGGCGGAAGTACTTTTTATGGATGATATTTTTAGTGGCACAAGGCTTGAGGTGAAAGACCTCGAAACCAATGAAAAGCGCATATTTTATATGGAAAGGTAATATATTCGCAAAATCCTCTTGCAAATAAAAACCCACTTGCTAAAATTCTCGCCCCTTAAATTGGCTGGTTCATAGCTAGTTGTTAACTTCACATTATTTTACTTATGGCTCTTTACGAGACTGTGTTTATTACTAGACAAGATTTAACCGCTGAAGATGTAGACGGCTTGTCAGATAAATTGTCAAAAATTATTACCGATGGTAAAGGAAAAATCCTTTCTAAAGAATATTGGGGTTTGCGCAATTTGACTTATAAAATCAAAAAAAATAGCCGCGGACACTATGTTCTATTAAACATCGATGCTGATTTTTCTGCTGTAGCAGAATTAAACCGCGTTATGGGTTTCAATGAAGATATCATCAGAAGCGTTACGCTGCGTGCTGGTGGTCCAGTAGAAGAATCACAATTATTCTATTGCGCTAATGCCAAAGATTACAAAGTTGGCAAAATGGTGAAAAAAGATTCAACTAAATATGATTTAGTTCTTGACCAAACTCAATTTGACGTAATTTAACTAGATATATGGCTCCGATAAAAAAATTCAACAAAAATAATAAAAACGCTCAACCTACTGGCGGCGTTACAGAAGAAGGGTTCCTTAGAATCTCTTTGGTTAACCAAGGTGTTTTTGTTAGAAGAAAAAAAGTATGTCCTTTAAAAAACTTTGACATCACTGAAATCAACTACAAAAACTTAAAGTTGCTAAATAAATTTCTTTCTGAAAGAGGCAAAATTATTCCAAGTCGCGTTACTAACGTTTCGATGAAGAAGCAACGCGCTCTAACTGATGCAATCAAAATGGCTCGCCATCTTGCCTTGATTTCTCCAATAGCCAAAGAAGTAATTTCAAACTAATACTGACATGAAAGTTATCCTTACAGCACGCGTTTCTAACCTTGGTCAAATTGGCCAAACTGTTGAAGTTAAAAGTGGCTATGCCAAAAACTTCTTGATCCCAAGCAAAAAAGCAATCTGCTTCACGCCAAACAGCCAAAAGCTTTTTGAAGCTAAAAGAGTAGAATTTGAACAAGCTAATGATGATAATTTTGCTATCGCAAAAAAAATCAAAGATAAGCTAGAAGGCAAAGATATTATCATAATTGAAAGCGCATCAGATGATGGCAGATTATATGGATCTGTTAGCTCAACAACAATCGCGGCAAAAGTTAATGATGTTGTTGGTAGCAAAGCGGTTTCTCGTGCTGTAGTTTTCTTAAGAAAACCAATAAAAGAAATCGGTGTTTATGCAGTTAAATTAGATTTACATTCTGATGTTGATCTTGAAGTTCGTGTTATTGTTACTCGCAGTGAATCTGAAATTGAAGCCTTGTTGAAGGCCGCAAAATCTGAATCTGAGCCAGTTGAAGAAAAAAAATCTAAAAAAGAAGATGCTATAGAAATTGATTCTACTGAAGTTGTTGTTGAAGAAGTAGAAGAAAAATCAGCTAAAAAAGCTAAGAAGAAAAAAGCAGAATAATTGCTTTAAGTTTTTAAAAATATAATGAAAAATTTCACCACAATTTTTCTTCTCCTGCTACATTTACACTTTCCGTTAAAGCTAATTTTAAAATTTAATGCGCGCAGCATAAGATCCTTCTAGAAAATTGGGGAATTTATATAGAGTGACTACAAATTTTGGTTTTCTTTAAATAGTTGTAAATTATTCTCGTAATTATTGAAAAGAGGTGTTATTTTCAAGGTAGGATCAACCCACTTTTCAAAATCACAATGCTTGATTACGATAAAATTTTCACCGCAGTTGAAAAAACAGTTTTAAGCTCAAGCCTTTATTGGCAATCGTTGGGGCTGATCATATGTTTTATTATTTCTTATCTTTGCTATCGACTCATCAAGGTATTATTTTTGCCAAAAATTATCGCCTCATCGCTGCGCAAAAATGTTGAGATAAACCGCGCCATAACCAGATATCTAGTGCCTTTAGCCTATCCGCTAATTACGGCGATTGTTCTTGCTTTAGGTCTTTCAATTTATGAGCAATTTTTTAAAGAAGCGGTTTTATTTGTCACAACGCTAAAATTAATTTTGCTCTTTTCATTTCTGCGCTTCTTGCGCATCTCGTCAAATAGCACTCTTATCGCCAATGTTGTGGGGATTTTTTTGATGCCAGCAATGGTTCTGGATATTTTTGGTCTACTTGATTCTTCAGCGGATTTTCTTGATCAATATGCTCTTAGATTAGGATCGGTGCGGATCTCTGTTTATCTTATTTTAAAATCTTTCATAGTTTTATTGTTGGTATTTTGGTTATCGAGTTTGATTACCAGAAAAAGCAAATCTTTTATCGAGAGCAGCAAAAGCATTAAGCCAAATACCAAAGGAATCATCAGCAAATTTATTGATATTTTTGTTTATGCGATTGTTGCGGTGATAATTTTAAAAACACTCGGTTTTGATACGACAACCTTTACGGTTCTAGGTGGTGCGATCGGTGTGGGTATCGGGTTTGGTTTACAAAAAATTGCTTCGAATTTTTTGAGCGGTATTATTTTATTGTTTGAAAAATCAATTGAAGTTGGTGATTGGGTAGAAATTGACAATGGTGGAATTTTTGGCGTGGTTAAGCATTTTGGTGGTCGCTACACAGTGATTGAGTGCTTCGACGGCAAAGAAGTTATGGTGCCGAATGAAGATTTAATTATTAATAAAGTTACAAATTGGACATATTCTAATAATCGTGCGCGAATCGAAATTGAATTTGCAGTGGCTCACGGCAGCGATTTAGATAGGGTGATAGAGATTGCGCATGATGTTGCAAAAGCTAATTCGCGTTGCTTGAGCTATCCTGAAATCGAATGCTATATCACAAAATTTGGCGAATATGATATTAAATGCGTGCTTTATTTTTGGATTAGCGATATTACGAAGGGTCGCCAGCCCGTTAGAAGTGAGGCCTATATTGAGTTGTGGAAAAAATTGAAGGAGAATAATATTCATATTCCGATGCCGCGT
>SHWK01000006.1 GCA_009693885.1 Rickettsiales bacterium | reverse complement strand
CTGGCAACACCACCCAGATCTCGCTTCATCACCTTAAAACCAAACCGCTCACGCGCAAAAATCTCCATCACTTTTTGCGCCTGATCATGCCCCACCTCAACCACCACTAATCCCGCTGGCTTCAAAAACCGCGCACTCTCTTTAGCAATTCTGCGATAAAAATCCAAACCATCAACGCCACCATCTAGCGCCAATCTTGGCTCAAACAGCCTCACCTCATCAGCAAGATTTTCAATTTCTGCCGCTTCAATATATGGTGGGTTAGAAATAATTAGATCAAATTTCTGCGGCGAAATTGTCGCAAATAAATCAGATTGCTGCAGCTGAAAACGATTTTGCACCTGATGAGTAGTAGCATTTTTTTTCGCAACATCTAACGCCGCCAAACTAATATCTACGCCACTCACAGCCGCATTAATAAAATTTTTTAACAATGTAATAGATAAACATCCAGAACCAACTCCCAATTCTAAAATTTCTAATTTTTGATTTTTATCGGAGAAAATTTCACCAACAAGCTCAATTAAACTTTCAGAATCTGGCCGCGGATCAAGCACCGCCGAACTAACAAAAAAATCCAATCCATAAAATTCACGCTGCGACAAAATATGCGAAACCGGTTCGCGCTTTTGTCTGCGCGTAATCACACCCCAAAAATCATCCTGCTGATTTTGAGTTAATTCTTGATTGGGATTAAAAATTATTTTTTCTTTGGAGAGGTTGGTAGTGTAACATAATAAAACCAACGCATCAATAGCAGCACTACTTATCTTGCTTTGTTGCAACTTTTGTTGCGCTAAAATTAGCGCTGCGGATATTTTCATTTTTCTCCCAAATAAAAAGGGCGGACACAAGGCCCGCCCTTACAGAATAGTGCTTAAAACCTATGGTTAGAATTTTCCTAAAACTTCACGCAATGGGGTTTCGTTTATGACAAATTCAAGATTTTTTTCACGACGCATATCAAATATTGCAATATTATCTTTTGAAAGCTGATTTTTTGCTGACAATTCTTTTGCAACATTAGACAATCCAACAACAACTTTTTTCAAGAATTCTTGATATGCTGTGCCTTGAGATTGAGGAGATTGCATTGCCAAATCACCCGATTGAACCGCTGGTATTGCTTGTTTTTGTTCAGCAATTTGAGTCAATCCGCTTGCAATATGAGTTGCTAGCTTATCTATATTTTCAACTTTTATCGTAATAAAACCCGATGGCAAATTATCATCTTGGAAATAATTAGCCTGTCCATTTAAGATAATTTTATAAAGCGAGTTAGAAAACTCAATATTATTAACTTTAACCGCTCTGCTATATTGAGTGGTAACCTCTTGTATTTGAGTTGGATCAAGCGGCACAGATGATTGCTGCTCATTTTTAGTTGGCGTTAAAACATATTCGATATCAATCAATAAATTGCTTTTGATAACATCATTTTTTGCAACAACACTTGCGACATCAATAGGATGGGCGATAGGGGCGACTCCATCAATAACAGGAACCGCAGCAACACCAGCAACAGCAACACCAGCACCAGCAACTTCTGCAGCTTTAGCCGGATCTTGCGATGCAACAACAGGGGTTGGCGCCACAGCAGCCACAACTGGAGCCGGAACAATGCCCGCAGGAAGATTTACAGCAGGATCAACAAAAGGCTCACTGCTAATTAAGGCAGCATTTGCTCCGCCACCAATTAAAATCTCACCAGTTTTGATTCCATCAATAACTTTTTTCTCAGAAGAATTTTTATAAATATCAACCACATCAAAGCCTTCAATATCTTTTGCTATTACAAGAATTTTTGAAACAACTTGATCATTGGCATCAATTGTTGAATCAATATTAACAGATGAAGATGCTGCTGAATAAATAATATTTTTATCAATATCGAAAATTCTGTAACCGCTATCAGAGTATGTGAATTTAGCAACTATACCATCAACAACCGAAAAAGCGATTTGTGGATTTTGATTGAACTCAACAAGACCAGCATTGTTTTCGGTATCTTGTGTTGTAATTTTATCCATTAATTCAACAATAAAATCAGAGCTGAAGATTCCTGAGATAGCTTGTAAATTCTTTATGATAACTTGTTGTTTGCCAAAAGCCGCGTGCGGAATTGTAAATTTTAAATCTTTGACAATCACTTTTTGTGAAAGTGGATATCCGACAACTTTGATTTCTCCCGCAGAAACAGTGGCGGCATTTTCAGCGACAAAATTATTGAGATGTTTTTCTAGTTGCCCAGTTTTGAAAAACCAAAAAACACTATGTACTAAAACTGCAACTAGTAAGATCACCACTGCTTTTATTAAGATGCCTTTATTCATAAATTTATTAATTTTATTTGTTAAGCGAAACATTGCGAGTCTCATCTGGCACTACCAGAGTAAGGCCGTCTAGCTCTTTAGTCATAATAATTTGACAACCTAAACGCGAGGTTGTGGTTAATCCAAAAGCCAAGTCAAGCATGTCTTCTTCATCTTCACTAGGGGCTTCCAGCATATCGTAATATTTTTTATCAACAACTACATGGCATGTGGAACAAGCGAGGGAGCCTTCGCAAGCACCTTCTAGATCTATATCATTATTATGTGCAGCTTCAAGAACCGTTGTGCCAAGCGGAACGACGAACTCTTTTGACTGACCTTTTACGATGAAAATAATTTTAACAGTCTCTGACATTAGAAAAACATTGGGTTCATGAGCTTTTGACTCACAAATATTGATGGAAAAATTCAATTTTAGAAAAAATTAAATTAAAAGACAAAATATTTCTTTATAATAAATTAAATTTTGTCTCGATTGGAACATGATCTGAAGGTTGAACTGCAATTCGAAAATCTTGGTAGATTTTCATTTCTTGAACATGTTGCTTTAAATTTGGCGTCGCCCAGATGTGATCGAGTCTGCGTCCTTTATTTGTAACGAGCGGCGTCATTGCGCGATAACTCCACCAGCTATAAAGTTTTTGTGATTCATCAACAAACATGCGCTGCGTATCAACAAAATCAAGGCTTGCTTGCATGTTAGTGAGTTTTTCAACTTCAATTGGCGTATGCGAAACTATTTTTAGCAATTGCTTGTGCGACCAGACATCGTGCGGCAGCGGCGCAATGTTAAAATCTCCCACGATGATGATTTTTTTATCTTTTTGTGGGGCAAAAAATTGCGCCATCCAATCAACAAATTTTAGTTTGTGATCAAATTTATCATTAAGCGCCACATCAGGTATATCGCCGCCCGCCGGCACATAAAAATTATGCAACACAACCTCACCTTCTTTTGTATCAAAGGCAACCGAGATATGACGCTTATGGCCATAGTTTAAAATATCAATCGCAGCAATTTTGCGGATGGGAATTTTAGAAATAATCGCTACACCATTATAAGATTTTTCACCGACGAACTCAACAAAATCATAGCCTAACGCCTTAACCGCAAGCAGTGGAAAATCTTCATCGCAAACTTTGGTTTCTTGCAGGCAAATAATATCTGGATTGGATTGCTTGATAAATTGAGCGAGTAGAGGCAGGCGTAAGCGCAATGAATTAATGTTCCACGAGACTATTTTCATTTTATACTATGTGAGCCACCGCATTCATTCGCGGAAAAATAATCTTTGGCTCAGAGATTTTATGCCCTACCGCCAAAACATATTTTTTATCAATATGCTTCATCATACACAAATTTTGATCTATTTGCAAGAAATCAATTACCTGCTTAGTCAAGCAAGGCAAAAATGGCTGCAAAGCAATCATAATTATCCGCAAGCTTTCTGCAATTGTTGATAAAACTAGATTCATTTCGAGAATTTTTCCTTCTTTTTTTAAACTCCACGGAGCCTTATCATTAATGAACGCATTGCACATTGAAGCAAAATTAATTATCTCACCAATCGCTTGGTCATAAGCAAATTTATCCATTTTTTGCACCAACTTTTCTTGCAAATCATAGCCATTTTTTAACAATTCTTGACCTTCTACAAAACCACTAATATCAACGATTTCACCATTATTATTTTTATAAATCATTGATAAAGATCGCTGCACTAAATTGCCAATATTATTTGCTAATTCTGCATTAACGCGAGTGATTAAATTATCGCGCGAATAATCGCCATCATTTCCAAATGGAACTTCGCGCAATAAAAAATATTTGAAATAATCGATAGCGGTTTGGTTGCTGCAGCCAAGGGTCTCTATCCATTCTATTTCTTGCAGTGGATCAATAACATTTCCTACTGATTTAGAAATTTTTTGCCCTTGATTTGTCCACCAGCCATGCGCAAAAATGCTGTGGGGCAACGGCAGATCTGCGGCCATCAAAAATGCTGGCCAATAAATTGCGTGAAAACGCAGAATATCTTTGCCAACAATATGCACTGGCGAAAGCTCTGTGTTGCACCAAAAATTTTGATAAAGTGGATTTTTTTCATCAGGAAATCCAAGTGCTGAGAGATAATTGGTGAGCGCATCAAGCCACACATACATAATGTGCGAGCCATTATCACTAGAGCCGTCGGCCGTTGGAACTTTGATTCCCCATTTAAAAGAGGTGCGCGAAATTGATAAATCGCGCAAACCACCACGCACAAAAGATAAAACTTCGTTCATTTTAGATTGTGGTTGAACAAAGTCTGGCGCCGCTTCATACAACATTAGCAATTTATCTTGAAAGGCCGAAAGTTTGAAAAAATAACTTTCTTCTTTGTGCCAAGTAACTTCTGCACCCGTTGGAGCTTTGCCATCAACTAATTCATCTTCACCATAAAAAGCCTCATCGCGAACGCAATACCAGCCTTCATAAACATCCTTATATATGAATCCGCGTTTTTCAAGTCGACGCCAAAATTCTTGTGCACAAATTTTGTGACGCTCCTCAGTTGTTCGAATAAAATCATCATGGGATAGGCCCAATGTTTGCACCAGCTCACGAAATTTTAGCGAAACTTGATCGCAAAATTCTTGCGGCTGCAAACCGCGCGCCAAAGCAGATTTTTCAACCTTTTGACCATGCTCGTCAGTGCCAGTTAAAAATCTTACATTCATGCCTTGCAACCTACGGAATCTGGCCTGTACATCACATGCCAACGAAGTATAAGCATGGCCAATATGCGGTATATCATTCACATAATAAATTGGCGAAGTAATATAAAAATTTTGCTCTTCGCAAATGGAAAAATTTTGCTCTTCGCAAATGGAAAAATTTTGCTCTTCGCAAATGGAAAAATTTTGCTCTTCGCAAATGGAAAAATTTTGTTGACTCATTTCTTTAGTTGTAATTTCAAGATTTTACTGCTAATCTTTCTAACTTACTTAGAGGCGATCTGACAGACTTTACTAACTATCGCAAAACTTCTTTTATAATCAATTACAAAATGTCTTTTACACAAAAACTTAGTGGCTTAGTTACAAAATATGATGAATTAGAAAAAAAACTACTCGATCCCAATGCCCTTGGCTCAAGCTACGCCAAAGTTTCTAAAGAACATGCTGAATTATTGCCAATCGTTGCTTTAATTCACGAATATCAAAAAACACAAAAAGAACTAAAAGATATTGAAGATGCCTTGGTCTCTACAACCGATAGAGAAATGAAGGATATGATGGAAGAAGAAAAAATGGAATTAGCCAAAAAAATTCCTGTTTTAGAACAAGAAATGAAAATTTCTTTATTGCCAAAAGATGTGGCCGATGAAAAAAACGCCATCCTTGAAATCCGCGCCGGCACTGGTGGTGAAGAGGCTGCGTTGTTTGGATATAAGCTTTTTGCAATGTATCAAAAATACGCCGAAATGAAACGCTGGAAATTCGAAATTCTCGAAATTTCTGCAACAGGTCTTGGCGGCTATAAAGATGCCTCAGCAATGATTACTGGCAAGGGCGCATTCGCTCGTTTAAAATTTGAATCAGGCGTTCATCGCGTGCAAAGAGTTCCCGAAACTGAGGCTTCGGGCCGCGTTCACACTTCTGCCGCAACGGTTGCTGTTTTGCCAGAAGCTGAAGAAGTTGATATCAAACTCGAAGAAAAAGATCTGCGCATCGATGTCTTCCGCTCTTCTGGGCCCGGTGGTCAATCAGTTAACACCACAGATTCTGCAGTGCGAATTGTCCATGTTCCAACCGGAGTTACGGTTTCAATGCAAGATGAAAAATCACAAATTAAAAACCGTGAAAAAGCCATGAAGGTATTGCGCGCAAGGCTTTATGAGGCAGAGAGAGATAAACAAGATAAAGAGCGTGCGGCATCACGCAAAGAACAAGTCGGTAGCGGAGATCGTTCTGAGCGAATTCGTACTTATAATTTTCCGCAAAGCCGCGTCACTGATCATCGTATCAACCTCACCTCTTATCGAATTGACGATATTATGTTAGGAGAATTAGATGAGTTTATTGATGCGCTAACAGCGGATGATCAGGCAAAAAAGCTTTCTTCAGTTGAATAAATTCTTATTTGTTCAACTTACCAGCCATTTCTACTCCAAAGGCAATAATGTTAATTAATAGCAATATATTAACTATAAATCCCAATAAACCACCAACCATTCCACCCAAGGCATAAAAAATTAGCCCGTTCAACGCTAGAGCCGCTAGGTTAGAATCTAAACAAGAATATATTGTAGAATTTTTATTAAGTAATTTTCCGATTAGATTTGTTGTGGTGCGATTAAAACCAATATAAGATTTAAGTGCTTTCGATAAAGATTCGATAAAATTATTTGTCATTTTAGTTTTTTAAAAATTGTTCAATCAGTTTAGTTAACCAATTAACTAACTCAGCGTTAACGAACCTAGATTATTTGAAACTGCTTGTCAATAAACTCCGTTCTAAATAAATTGTTCTAGCTCAAATCAGCTACAACAATTTTATGCAAATCACTTCCATCCTTTAAAATCAAATTCCCCTCACTATCTAAATCTTGAAAAATTCCCGTTATTATTTTGTCGCCATCTTTTGCAGAAATTTTTTCATGCAAGCGATATGCCTTAGAAAGCCAAGCGTTGCGAACATTTGTAAAACCAAAATCTAACCAGTTTTTATATAGAATCTCAAACTTATCCAAAAAATTTTGCAGCAGAATTTCTGGCGTAATCACGATTTCAAATTGAGATAAATTGCCCGCAGGAAAAATTGTATTATCTGGATTTGAATCAATGTTTACGCCAATTCCTAATATAACAAATTCACAATTTTGTTGATTAATTTTGCTTTCCAACAACAAACCCGCTACTTTTTTTTCATCAATTAAAAGATCGTTGGGCCATTTATTTTGCACATTAAACTTGTGAGAATTTACATTAATATTAGCCACACTATACTTGCTAAAATCTTCATTTGCATCAATATCTCCCCCGCCAGTCTTGGCCAAATCTTCAACCGCCTGCCTCAAAGCCACAATCCCCACAAACGAAATCTGCCCAATTTTGGCCATCGCGACTTGCGGCTGTAGTACTAATGAAAAATATAAATTTCCCTTCGGCGAGCTCCAACTGCGATCCAAGCGCCCCCTTCCTAAATTTTGCATATCAGCCATAATAATTTCACGATCAAAAATCTGCCGCGAAGCAGCTCTCTCTAGGGCCATAGCGTTCGTACTAGCCAATTCATCATATTGATAAATGATAAAATTCTTATAATTCCAATTTTTCATATTGCTTTTAAAATGACTTTTCAGTTAAGATTATCAATATCTCCCATTTAATTTCTACTAAAATGACAGAACAAGATCTACCTTTAATGCGCAAAGCTACAGCGGTGTGGCTTATAGATAACACTTCTTTAACATTCGATCAAATCGGTCGTTTTTGCGGCTTACATGAATTAGAAGTGCAAGGCATTGCCGATGGCGATGTTGCAACCGGAATCATCGGGCAAAACCCAATTTTTTCTGGCCAATTAACTGAAGATGAAGTGAAACGCTGCGAAAAAGACCCTGAGCGCTCACTTATTCTCAATCATAATTCTGCCGCTGAGATCAAATCTTCAAGCAAAAAATCTGGCAAATACACGCCAATAGCGCGTCGCCAAGATAAGCCAGATGGCATTTCTTACTTGCTAAAATATTACCCAGAAATCACCAATTCGCAAATTAAAAAGCTTATCGGAACCACTGATGCGATGATCGATTCAATTCGCAACCGCACTCATTGGAACTTGAAAAACATCAAACCACGCGACGTTGTTCTTCTTGGATTATGCAGTCAATCGCAATTCAATGAAATCATTCTCACCGCTAAAGCAGCGCCTGAAGGCGAAGTTGAAAAACCAAAAAAGAAAAAGAAAACAGTTAAAAAAACAGCATAATTTAAAAAGTGATTATGAAAATTGAAGTTGGAAAAAACGCTCCTGCATTTACTCTGCCAACCGAGTCTGGTGAAGTAATATCTCTCTCTGATCTTAAAGGAAAAAATATCGTTTTATATTTTTATCCAAAAGACGATACCCCTGGTTGTACAATCGAAGCGCAAGATTTTACTAAAAAATTGCCTGAATTTGAAGCGCTTGATACCATCATACTTGGCGTTTCAAAAGATAACATCAAAAGCCATTGCAAATTCATCGAAAAATACGCACTTAAAATTACTTTACTTGCCGATGAATCACAAAAAACTTGCCAAGATTATGATGTGATAAAAGAAAAATCGATGCTTGGCAAAAAATATATTGGAATCGAACGCAGCACTTTTCTGATCAATAAAATTGGAAAACTCAACAAAATATGGCGCGGCGTTAAGGTCAACGGCCATGTAGAAGAGGTATTGGAGGCAATAAAACAAATATAGAGCCTTTTTTAGAAATAAAACTTGATTCTTTCTTACAAAACTCTATCTTTATCGCCCATTTTTATTTTCGTTATTAACAACAGTTATTTACTTTAAGCATGTCTAGCTTCCAATTAAAAGCAGAAAAAAGAGAAAAACTTGGCTCTTTAGAAGCGCGCAGATTCAAAAAAGCCGGCAAAATTCCAGCTGTAATCTATTCATCAAAGGGCAATTTAAATATCACCCTTGATAAAAGAGAATTCGAGCATGAATTCTTAAAAGGCAACATTCAAACTCGCATTGCAGAAGTTGAGCTTGATGGCACAAAAATCAAAGTAATCGCTCGTGCTGTTGATCTTGATCCAGTTTCTGATAAACCAATTCATGTTGAGCTTCTCAATTGCAATGAAAGCAAAACTTTCAAAGCAAATACAAAAATCAATTTCATCAACCAAGATAAAGCTCCTGGTTTGAAAAAAGGCGGATTCCTTCATATTGTACTTAGAAAAGTAGAAGTTTTGTGCGATAATGCTAACAATATTCCTGATAAAATCGATTTTGATGCAAGCTATTTACAAGTTGGCAGCAAAGTTAGAAGCCAAGGCTTAAAACTTCCTGCTGGCGTTACACTTGAAAGAAAAGATAATTTCTTGATCGCATCAATTATTGGTCGCGGTAAAGCTGAAGAAGAAGTTGTTCCTGGTGCAGCGGTTGCAGGTGCAGCTCCAGCAGCAGGTGCGGCGGGTGCTCCAGCAGCGGGTGCAGCAGCTCCAGCAGCGGGTGCAAAACCAGCAGCGGGCGCTAAGGCTCCAGCTAAGGATGATAAGAAAAAATAATTGTTGTTACGATATTTTTTTCAGGGAGGCGATCTGCGAAAGTGGGTCGCCTTTTTTGTTGGATGATTCTCTAGCGCACCACCGCACCACAAGCCAACTCATCCGCCATCTCATTATATTTGTTGCCGCTATGGCCCTTCACCCATTTCCACTCAATCTTATGCTTTGCTGATTCTTCATCCAACTCCATCCATAAGTCGACATTCTTGATTGGCTTTTTCGCCGCGTTCTTCCAGCCGTTTTTTTTCCAACCGTGAATCCATTCCATAATCCCGTTTTGCACATATTTGCTATCGGTGTAAACGATGATATCAGCGGTAAGTTTTTTTACAGCGCGAAGGGATTCGATCACCGCTTTTAATTCCATGCGATTATTTGTGGTGTCTTTTTCGCCGCCAGAGATTTTTTTGATATGTTCTTTGTAGAGTAAAACCGCGCCCCAACCGCCCGCACCAGGGTTTCCGCTGCATGCGCCATCTGTGTAGATTGTGATTTTGTTAGTCATCGCGTGATTTATTTGGCTTTGATTTTTAACCCCGAACCAACATTTAAGCTTTACGATCGGCAATCATTTGCTTGATTGCGCCGATTGCCTTGGCTGGATTTAAGCCCTTTGGACAAACATTGGCGCAATTCATAATTGTGTGGCAACGATAGAGTTTAAAAGGATCTTCTAACGCATCAAGCCTTGCTGCAGTGGCATCATCACGAGAATCAGCGAGGAAGCGATAGGCTTGTAGCAAGGTTGCGGGGCCTAAATATTTATCACCGTTCCACCAATAGCTTGGGCAAGAAGTTGAGCAACAGGCGCATAAAATACATTCATAAAGGCCATCGAGTTTTTCGCGCTCTTCGGGCGTTTGTAGGCGCTCTTTATTTTGGTTGGCAGGCTCTGCGGCTTGAAGCCAAGGCTGTACTGATTTATACTGTTCGTAAAAATGAGTGAGATCGGGCACGAGATCTTTTATCACCGGCATGTGCGGCAATGGATAAATTTTTACATCAGATTTATTACAATCACCGATTGATTTTGTGCAGGCTAGCGTATTAGAGCCATCTATGTTCATCGAGCATGAGCCGCAAATTCCTTCACGACAAGATCTGCGAAAAGTTAGTGAACTATCATATTCTGCTTTGATTTTTATAAGAGCATCAAGCACCATGGGGCCACATGTATCTAGGTCTACTTCAAATGTGTCTAAGTGGGGATTTTTTTTCTCAGCATCTTCTGGGTCATAGCGATAAATTTCAAACTTGCGAATATTTTTGCCGCCAGTGATTGATTTATAAAGCTTGCCAGCCTTTTTATCGATTTTAGAATTTTTTGGTAATGTAAACTCGGCCATTTTTGTAACTAGTTTATTAAAAAATTATGCAGAAATTTTATCTAATTTTTCTTAATTGTCGACATGATAATTTTTACAATTGAAGCAGCACCTAGCCCCGCCTCTTCTTGCATTTTTGCTGCCGAATTTTGTTCGATAAATTTATCATCCATGAATAATGCGCGGAACTTGAAATTTGGCCGCTCCATCAGGCTTTGTTCTAATAAAAATTGCGTGATTATAGATCCAAATCCACCAATCGCACCTTCTTCAATTGTGACTAGAAGTTCGTGATTTTGTGCAAGATTTTTTACTAGATCAACATCAAAAGGTTTGGCGAATCTGGCATCAGCGATGGTGATTTCTAGGCCAAGTTCTTGTTTTATTTTTTCTGCCGCGACAAGAGATTGCTGCAACATTGTGCCGTAAGATAAAATTGCAACACGGCTTCCAGCCTTGATAATTCTGCCTTTGCCGAGCTCTAGCACTTCATTATCTTGGAAATTTATTTCTTGCACCGCCTCGCCACGCGGGTATCTGAAAGCGCTGGGGCGATCGTTAATTGCGTTAGCGGTGTTAACCATTTTCACTAATTCTTGGCCATCTGCGGCCGCCATTAGCACAAAATTTGGCAAATTTATTAGATAGGCAATATCAAACGAACCCGCATGGGTTGGACCATCAGCACCTACAAAACCAGCACGATCTATGGCAAAGCGCACTGGCAATTTTTGCACCGCAACATCATGAACTACTTGATCATACGCGCGTTGCAAGAAGGTAGAATAAATTGTAGCATAGGGCTTTAGGCCTTCAGTAGCAAGGCCTGCAGCGAATGTTACTGCATGCTGTTCTGCGATTCCTACATCAAAAATTTTATCTGGATGATTTTTGGCGAAGATGTCAAGCCCAGTGCCTGCTGGCATCGCAGCTGTTATTGCAATAATTTTTTCATCCGTTTTTGCTAGCTCACTTAAGCGAGTGCCAAAGACCTTACTGTATGAAGGGTGTAGCGATTTTGATTGTTCTTGTACTCCTGTTTTTGGATCAAATTTTGCAACAGCGTGAAGCTTGTCAGAGCTTTGCATCACATCATTATAGCCTTTGCCTTTTTGAGTTACACAATGAATTAAAATTGGATCGGCCGAATTATCATCGCGAATATTTTCTAGGATCGGCACTAGAACCTCTAGGTTGTGACCATCAATTGGCCCGATGTAATAGAAGCCCATTTCTTCAAAAATATTGCCCCCCATCCACCATTCTTTAGCAGCTTTTTCAAACTTGCGCAAGCCGTGAGCAACACCTTCTGCATGCAATTTATACGAAAGTTTTTTAGAAATATCACGAATTTTTAAATAAGATTTTGATGCAGCAAGACGCGAAAGATAGTGCGACATCGCGCCAGTAGGCGGCGCAATCGACATATCATTATCATTTAAAATAACGATAAGACGATTATTTTGATAGAATGCATCAGGCAATGCACCTGCGTTATTCATGGCTTCGTAGGCCATTCCAGCGCTAATTGCACCATCGCCGATCACCGCGATTGTGTGCGATTTTTCACCTTTTATTTTTTTTGCAACAGAAATTCCAAGTGCTGCTGAGATAGATGTAGAGCTGTGCCCCGCCCCAAATGGATCATATTCACTTTCAGCTCTGCGCGTAAAACCAGCTAATCCATCAGGCTGACGAATGGTGTTGATGCGCGATTTGCGGCCCGTGATAATTTTGTGTGGATAGGCTTGATGGCCAACATCCCAGATTAAACGATCATTAGGCGTATCAAAAACATAATGCAATGCCACAGTTAACTCAACAACCCCAAGGCCAGCGCCCAAATGCCCTCCGGTTTCTGCAACAGCGCGAATTGTGGCCAAGCGCAATTCATCAGCAATTTGCGGCAAATCTTTGTGTGGAAATTGACGCAAATCGCGCGGAAAATTGATTTTGTCTAAAAGCGGAGTTGATTTACTCATGGTTAATAATAGTGTCTAGAGCCTGTAAAAGATTCAATGTGGCCATTATAATAGCCATGTATAGCGAATCAAGTTTAAGTTAATCAAATTTTATTATTTTATTTTGCCGATTTTTTATTCAGATATTAAGATTTTCAATCGTAATCACACATTTTATAAATCATGATAAAATTTTCACGCGATCAAAATTTTATCGCTTTATTCTATTTGCTCTTCAGTATTTTAATTGCCTCAATATCGTTTGGAATCAATATTGTAGCGTTTCCGGCGGTTTTATTAAATCACCAAGTCTCGCCTTTTTTAATTGGAACCGCTAGTGCTATAGAAGTTTTTTCTAGCATCATATTATCTTTTTTCTTTAGTAAAATAGTCTCAAGACTTACGATTTTAAAGGCTGCAATCGTTTTTGCTACTATTTATTGTGCATCAATTTTATCGATTTTTTTCTATCAGAATTTTTATCTATGGCTGTTTTTTTGTGTCTTAAATGGTGGCTGCTGGTTCTCTCTATTCGTGATTCGGCAAGCTTGGATTAACCATTTAATTCACGATAAAAATCGCAGTATAATTTTGGCATTAACCACAACAATTTTTTGCGGCGGCTTTATTGGTGGATCATTTGTGGTAAAATATTTTGGCGCTCTAAACTATACTTCCTTCTTACTCTCATCTAGCTTTATAGTATTATCAATTTTAATATTAATTTTAGTTAAAGATACACGCCCAAAAACTATCGATTCGCAACGAATTGGTTTTTATGAATTTTTTAAACACAATCCCCGCGTTGCTCTAGCCAAGTTCTTGCTTGATTTGCAGAACTTTTGTCTTATTACTTTAACCGTAATTTTTGGCGTAAAAATTGGCCTTAGCGCAGAAAATGCTGGCCTGCTAATTGCAGCCTTTATGGCCAGCGGAATGTGTGATTTATATGCTGGATTTTTAGTCAAAAAATATAACCCATATAAGATGATTAAACTAGGATTCATCGGCTGCCTCACCACAATTGTTATTGCAATTTTTACTTATGAATCTTATATCGCATTATTGATTCTATTTTTTCTTTTTGGAGCATCTACCGCCTCAACATTTATCGCAACTTTAACGCTTACCAATGAAACTTTTTCCAAAGAAAAACTGGTTGCCGCCAATTCAACATTTCAATCAATTGGGGCCGTCGGATCTTTAATTGGAGCTCTTTGTGGCGGCTTTTTTATTCAAGTTTTTGATTTTTATGGATTTTTTATTGCGATAGTTTTAGCAAATATTTCTTACTTAACTTTTACTTTTTTTTATGAAAAAAAACTCACAAAAAATTAGGCTTGGCATAAATATTGATCATGTTGCAACAATTCGCAATGCTAGAGGTGGGGCACATCCAAGCCCTGTTAAAGCAGCAATTTTAGCACAAAAATATGGCGCTAATGGAATCACAATTCACTTGCGTGAAGATAGAAGACATATTCGCGACGAAGATTTATCAGCAATAAAAAAGACAATAAAATTGCCAATAAATTTAGAGATGGCCGCAACCGATGAAATGCTTGCAATCGCCCTTAAAACAAGGCCAAACGCCGTTTGTATTGTGCCAGAAAAACGCCGCGAAATCACAACTGAAGGCGGGCTTGATGTTATAAAATATTCTGCGCCGCTCAAAGAAATGATAAAAAAATTGCATGCAAAAAAAATTCGCGTATCACTTTTTATTGATGCGAATACAGCTCAAATCACTGAATCTGCAAGGGTTGGTGCTGATATCGTAGAAATTCATACGGGAGAATTTTGCCATATTTATGAGACAATTTTTCAGCTTGGAAAAACATCTGGTAGCAAAAAAATTACATTACAAAAAGATCTTACAATCGAATTTCAGAAAATAAAAAAATGTGCTGTGATGGCTGATTCTCTAGGGTTAGAATGCCATGCTGGCCATGGATTAAATTATGTTACCGCAAAAAAAATTGCACAAATTGTCCAAATAAAAGAGTTAAATATTGGTCATTTTATTATTGGAGAGTCTTTGTTTGAAGGACTTGAGAAGGTAATTAAAAAAATGCGAATTGCGATTTCTTAATCTCATCGAGATTATTTATTCACGAATGGTGCGAATTTTTCTTTTAACCATAATCTAAAGCGATCTACATAACTAAACACCGCCGGCACTACAATCAATGTTAAAATTGTTGAAGAAATCAATCCGCCAATAATAGCGATACCCATTGAGGTGCGCGGCTTGGCTGCTTCTGAGATACCGATTGCTACCGGAATTGTTCCGGCAATTAATGCGAAAGATGTCATTAGGATTGGTCGCAAACGCACTACTCCTGCGCGAATTAACGCCTCTTTGCGAGTTTTTCCCTCATCAATCATTTGGTGAGCAAAATCTACCAACAAGATTGAATTTTTTCCTGATACGCCAAGCAATAAAAATACCCCAAGAAAGGTAAAAATATTGAGACTTTCTCCAGTTAAAAAAACTGCTAGGATCGCTCCACATAAGGCTAGAGGTAATGCCAGCAAAATTGTAAATGGCGTGATAAAAGATTCATACAAACTGGCGAGAATTAAATAAATAAAAATGAGAGCAATCAGCATCGCGGTTTTAAAGGACTCAATCATGTTTTTCATATTTTCTGAATCACCAGAAAACTTATAACGAATATCATTTGGAAGCTTTGTTGCTTCATCGCTAAATATTTTTGTAACATCATCAATAATGTCACCAAGCCCCGCTTTTGGCGCCAAACTTGCAGTGATTTGAATATAGCGCCCACGGTCTTGACGATTGATAGTAGCGGCTTCCTGAGTTTCTCTGCCTTCAGCAATATCTGCTAAGCGAATTAATTTTTGATTAAAATTTGGCACAAAAATATTACTGAAGTTTTTGCGCAAATCGCGCTGATCTTCTTGCAAGCGCACTCTTAAATCATATTCTAAACCATTTTGACGGAATTTTGTTGGCACATATCCTTCTACATAGCCACGCAATTCTTCGCCAATGGCCTGGTGATTGACTCCATAAATTTTAGCCGCCCGCTCTTTTACGCGAATGCCAAATTCATTACGCATGCTTTTATTGCTAGAATCAACATCTTTTAAACGCGGATCTTGTTTTAATTTTATTATTAATTCTTGCGCGTATTTTTCTAGCGCAGCGGCATTATTCGAAATTAAATAAAGATTAAAAGGTTGAGTGCGAGATGCGCCACCAGAAGGGTCGTAGTCTTTTACTACTGGATTAGCATAGGCAAATTCTTTAAGTTGCATACGCAATTTTTCACGAAAATCCACCGTTGTAATATTGCGATCATGAGCTATCCTAACATAGATAGAGCCGCGATTTGACTGCTTAAAACCGTTTCCTACCGTTACTGCAGAGATCACAACTTCTTTATTAGCGCGGATAATTTTATCCATTTTTTGCGCTGTTTGTGTTGCATAATCAAGGCTTGCAGATGCAGGAAGCTCTAGGGATACAGAGATTTCACCATTATCATTTTCGGCAATAAAAGTTTTTGGAATAAAGGCAATTGTCGACATACACAAAACAAATATTGCCAGCGTTGAAAGCAATATATTCTTGGGTTTATCGATGGTATAGTGTAATATTTTTTCATATTTTGCTTCGAGATAATTTTGAAAATCATCGAACTTTTTTACTGCACGCGTGATAATCCAACCACCTTCGCGATGAGTAATTTTTTTGATATCAGCAAAATAGGCGCATAAAACTGGAATGATTGTAATCGCCACCACAAAGCTCACCATCATCGAAAAAGCCATCGTTAAACCAAACTCTTTCATATATTGCCCGACTATACCATTCATGAATCCGACGGGCAAAAATACTGCAACTACTACTAGAGTTATTGCAACTACTGCCATCATAATTTCTGTTGTGGCTTCATATGCGGCCTTGATGGGATGGAGTCCGTGCTCAATTTTGCGATAGATGTTTTCGGTTACTACGATAGCATCATCAACCAACAAACCAATCGCCAAGCTTAGAGCCAGAAGGGATATGATGTTAATTGAAAACCCCGCAACATACATTGCAATAAAGGCACTGATAAAAGCAATAGGCAGCGCGATCGAGACAATGATTGTGGCGCGACTATTGGCGAGAAAGAAGAATATTACTAAAATTGTTAAAACAATTGAGATGAAGATTATTTCATAAACATCATGCACATTATTGCGAATATATTTGCTAGAATCAGCCACAGCAACGATTTCTGGCCTTCCTTTCATTGCAACAAAATCGGTTTTCATGCGCTCAATTTGCTCATTTACGCCATCTACTACTTTAATAATATTTGAATCTGATTGACGATAAACATTGATGAATAAAGATTTTTTTCCATTGACGAAGGTGCGCGAATATTCATCTTCTAGGCCATCAACCACTTGTCCAATATCAGAAATTTTTGTTGGAACTTCGTTGGAATAAAAACTAACAATAACATTTTCAACTTTTTTTAAATCATTGAATTCACTATCGGAGCTGTAGACAAGCTCGTTTGTAGTATCGCTGACTTTTCCAATTGGAACATTCTCTCCTGATTCAGCTAATTTTTGCCTAACTTGCGATAAAGAAATGCTGCGTTTTTTTAATAAATTTTGATCCAATAAAACAGCAATTTCTCTTTTGCGACCACCTAAAATTTCAACCAAACCAACACTGCCGACCTGCTCTATTCTAGGCTTGATATATTGATTGGCTAAATCATATAACTCATATGGCGATAAATCTGCATTAACCGAAATCGTTAAAATTGGCTGATCCGCCGGATCTAATCTACGAATTATTGACTCTTTTACATCCAAAGGAAGTTTTGGCTTTGCTTGATTGACGCGATCTCGCACTTGTTGCTCAGCATATTTTATATCAACATTATCGTTAAAAGTTATAATGACCTGACTGGTATCTTTTAAACTTTTTGAAGTGATAGTTTTAATGCCCGAAACCGAACTGATTTCTTCTTCTAGCGGCTTTGAAACCAAGGTCTCAATCTCAGTTGGAGCCGCCCCTGTATAGACTGTAGCAACATAAATAGTAGGAATTCTTACTTCAGGAAAAAGATTTACATCCATCTGCTTAAAGCAAATCAAACCAACAACGACCAAAATGATCATGACGCTGGTGGTAAAGGCGGGACGCTTAATTGCAAGATTAACTATGCTCATTTTATTTTACTAAATTTTCATAAAGTTTTTTCTGCGCCATTAATGCTAAAAAATTATTAGCACCAGCAATAACATTTATTTGTGCTTGGCAATATTCTTGCTCAAATAATAAAACCTGATAAGTGCTTGTTCTGCCTCTCTTCAAGAGACTTCTTTCATTTTCTAATTTTTGCTTTTGTGCCGATTCAATCGCCTTTGCTAAAACGGTTTTTTCTTGATAAAAAGCAAGATTTAATAATAAATTTTCCCAATCGCTATCCTCATTAAATGCCTTTTGACGATATTCACTGCGAGCCGCATCGGCATTCATTCTAGCGCCCTTTTGAATATCCATTATTGCGCCAAAATAAAACGGCACAGAAAATTTTATACCTACCAAACCCTCTTTACCACGCGCATTTAAACTAGTGTTAAAAGCATCAGTGGCCCCAGCCTGCACGCCCTTAAAAGCATAAGACCCGTAAAGATTTAAGTTTGGCTTGTTACTTTCTTCATCAACCTTTGCCGCTGCAATTGCCGCTTTCATGTTAGCGTGCGCCGCTTTGACATCGGGCCTAGAGCTCTCTTTAAGGCGTGGCAGCGTGGTATTTTTTATTTTAGCAAGATCAATATCATTTAAATCATCGATTACTTCATCAGAATTAATATAACGAAAGCGGTTGAAGTTGCGCGCCGCTTGCCTTAAATCATTTTGCGCTTGACGTAATTCTAATTTTTTTGTTTCAACCAAAGCGCGCGCCTGCAACACATCCGCAGTTTCACCAAGATTCATTGATTCTTTTTTCTTGACATAATCAAGAATTTTTTGCGCCTGCGAGGCCGCCAATTGCTGAATCTCGACGATTTTTTTCATCGCGGATAAATTCCAATAACCCTGCTCCGCCGCAATAATTGTGGTTAATAAAGCTGATTGCGCACCATATTTTAACGCTTCATTTTGCTGTTCGATTGAATCACGCGTAGCTCTGGTGAGCGATCCAAAACGATTTTGTAATAATGGCACAGTAACAGCAATAACAGGTCGCGTTTGATAGTTGTTAGTGGCTAATTCATTGGTTGTAGCTAGGCCATTATAGGCAATTTTATTGAAGGCATAGGTGAAAGTTGAATTAACACCAAAAGCCGAATTTTGAGTGATTCCTGCAGAATAATTTTGTGTTGCGACTCGGTTGTAGCGAAAGAACGGCAATGCGGTGATTTGTTCATTATAACCAGTTTCTGCCGAAGCAAAAAAGTTTGGCGCAGTGACCAATTTAGCCTTTTTCTTTAACAGCTCATAAGCCTGATCGCGCTGATCGGCGGCGTTATATTCACCATTTTCACCCTTAACTTGGCCGAGATATTGATCGATTGAAAGTGCGTAAGAACTAGACGCAGCAAGGATTGTAGCTGTTACAAGGGTTGATAAAAATTGTGATTTATTGCCGCTTAACATAAAGAATAGTTTTTCAAAAACCGCACCACTATATTTAATAGAAATACAGTGAAACTTGCAATTAAAAAAGGAATAAGTATTATCGCGGGCCTTAATTATATTAAGCATGGAAGAGTGGCCGAGTGGTTTAAGGCAGCAGTCTTGAAAACTGCCGTGCGTGAAAGCGTACCGTGAGTTCGAATCTCACCTCTTCCGCCATAATTCACTACAAACCAAAATCTCCACTCGATTTTTTGGGTTTTTGCCTACCGCCCCCAAGCCCAGTATTAGCGGCTTAGGGCGGCATTATAGAATTTGGTTTCAGCTGAACCTTTTTGTCTCCACTTTTTTAATTTTCTCAAAATCTCGGCTATTTTTCTCTCCGTTTCTCCGAATGGACTTTACTTTTACTAAAAAGGTTAAGTCCTCAAAATAGCGGCTTTGCAGGATTTTATCGAAATTAATTTTTTGATCTGTCAACCTTTTTTCGGACACTAAATTAAACAGATTTTAAAAATTTCCTATTCACTTCTTCAAACTCCACCGGTGCTAAATAATTATTAGCAGAATGAATCCGAATTCGATTATAAAAAACTTCAATATATTCAAATATTACAT
>SHWK01000005.1 GCA_009693885.1 Rickettsiales bacterium | reverse complement strand
CCTCAAGTCCATTTGTTTTGCAGCTTCTTGCTCTAACTCTAGTTTAAGCAATACTCTGTTCGCTTCTACGGTCATTCTTAAAAATCCAGTGTTTGGAAGAAAATCACCATTAGTCTGCTTGCCAATTAGGGCTTGTAATCCTCGCCTTATCTCCTCATTGGCATCCATTGCTTTCACTAGTAAACGTTGATCAATCCCGCCCATGAATGACATTTCATCTTTAACTGCCTTAATCTTTGTATCAATAGTTGTTTCACTAGCAAGGGCCGCTCTAATTGCCTCTAGACGCTCTTCTTGAGTTTTGGTAGAGACCTTTTTTGCTGATGGTGCCATGGCTTGGTATAAAAATTAATATTGGCTGCAATTATATCATAAATATGTAACTAAAAATCAATAAATTAATTACCAATTGTTCTTTTCTGAGGCAATGACGCACAAATCTAGGCGAAAATCATAGACATTCCTAAAATAGCACAAACCAAAGAAATCAGCCAAAACACCCGCACCACCTTTTTTTCAGGCCAGCCCAATTTTTCAAAATGATGATGAATCGGCGCCATCAGAAAAATCCTTTTTTTGCACAATTTATATGATCCGACCTGCAACATCACTGATACCGCTTCAGTCACAAATAAAAGTGAGATAATAAAAAAGACAAATTCTTGTTTGATAATAATCGCGATCAAGCCAATAGCAGAGCCAATTGCAAGGCTTCCAACATCGCCCATAAAAATTTTTGCTGGCTTCAGATTAAACTGCAAGAAGCCAATGATGGCGCCGATTAAGCAAGCGCAGAAGAAAATTAATTCAGCAGAATTTTTGATGTGAGGAAGGTAAAATTTATTAGCAATATCAAAATCTGAAACCAGATAAATCAAGGTTCCAAGGCAAATTAAATTTATAATTGCGGGCACGCTAACCAAGCCATCAAGCCCATCAGTTAAGTTGACGGCATTAGATGTGCCAACGAGTACAAAGGTAACGAATAAAATATAAAGTATAGTGCCGATGGCAATCGAATGGCCATGTCCTATAGGAAAAAACACGCGATTATTGGCGTGAATTTCATTGATTTCGCTCAGCCAAATAAAAGCGGCGCCGATAATTAAAAATTGAATCACTAATTTTATACTGCCACGAAAACCGTCGGGATTTTTATAAATCACTTTTAACAAATCATCAGTAAGGCCAATAGTGGCAAAAGATAAAAAAACCAAAAGCATCACCCAAATATAATGATTGCTCAAATCAAGAAAGAGTAGGGTAGTGATGGCGGTGGCAAGAATAATAAAAATTCCCCCCATTGTTGGAGTATTTTTTTTTGCTTTAAGATGGCTTTCTGGGCCGCTAGAACGGATTGGCTGATAAAAATTTGCTTTGCTGTTGATGAAATTTATAAAAAATTTAATACCAATTGAAGATAGTAAATAAGCGGCTCCAAGGCAGATTGAAAATTTTAACCAAAAATCTTCTGATGCGAATAAGTGTGTGAACACGGTTTTTTATTTTAAATTTTCTCGATTATTTGCTCCATCTTCATTCCTCGCGAACCTTTAATCAGAATGATATCGCCATCCTGTAAAAAATCTTTGATTTCAAGGCTTAAAGAAGCTGCATTTAAATAAGTTTTATAGTTTTTTTTGTCCAGAACTTTCGTAGAATTTTTCATTGCGTCACCGACCAATAGAGCAACATCGATACTAAAATTGTTTAGTGCTTCTAGGGTTTCTTGGTGAAGTTCTGCTGATTTTTCGCCAAGCTCAAACATATCACCCAAAATTGCTACTGAGCGTTTTTTGTGGAGGATTTTTTTGAGATCAGCTAAATATTCGATTCCTGCATTCATTGATGATACATTGGCGTTGTAGGTATCGTCAATGATTGTGATATTTTTATCACCAATTTTTTTTGTGATTATTTCGCCGCGACCTTTAGGGGCGCTGAGATTTTTTAGGGTATCGAGAGATTTTGCAATATCTTGTGAGGTCAAGTCTAGGCAGGCTAGAATGATTAATGAATTTATTATGGATGCTTTGTGAGCAGAAGAAATTTTATAAGAAACTTCGCCATGATTTCTGCTGCTAGCATTTACAATTGATTGCATAGAGCCTTTTGTTTCAAGGCTTTGTAGGCAATAATCACTTTGTAAATTTTGTCCAAAAGATAAAATATTTTCTGGTGTTATTTTTGCTTGAAGGGCGCGATTTTTTAAAAATTCATAATATTTGTTATCGCGATTTATTAATACCAACCCTTGTGGCTCTAAGCCAACAAAAATTTCTGATTTTGCTAAAGCGATTTCTTCCTCGTTGTTAAAATTGCCAATATGTGCTGGTGCAATAGTTGTAATCACAGCAATATGAGGCCTTGCCAGCTTTGATAGAGGTTCAATTTCTTGCAAATGATTCATTCCCATTTCAAGAATGGCAAATTGAGTATTGCGCGGCATATTAGAGAGAGTAAGTGGTAAGCCGATATGATTATTTAGGTTTCCTGTGGTGGCATAGGTTTTTCCTTGAGCAGTGAAGGCTAATTTTAACATTTCTTTAACACCAGTTTTGCCAACGCTGCCAGTCACCCCGATGATTTTTGCTGTGGATTTTTTGCGCGAATATTCCGCTAATTTATAAAGTGCGGTGAAGGTGTTTTTTACTAAAATTAAATTTTGCGACGATTTGTTGAATAGCTCTGCATTATCGATAATAGCGGCTTCACAGCCATTAGCAAAAACTTGCGCAAGAAAATTATGGCCATCGTTATTTTCACCTTTAAGAGCAAAAAAAAGTTTTTTTGCTGCGGCTTTTCTGCTATCAATTACAACTTCATCTATAGCGATTTCTGATTTTAGATTATGCTGAAGAAGCTCTTCGCTTAAGGCTTCGATCAGTTCGTTTTTTGTCCAAAGCATAATTATTTTAGTTGTTTTTAGATCTTTCCCCACAGATAAATCGTCTACTGCTTATTGGCGCGGCAGAGGGTCTGCTGCTCAGACACCCTTTTCATTTGATTTAAAGCAAGCGTAGCTTGCAATGAAAATGGAACTCGCCTCAGACCCTCTGCCGCGCCAATAAGCAGTAGACGATTTATCTGTAACGAACGCTCATCGTTAGTTTTCGCCTTTATTTATCGGCATTATTCGTGGTAGAGAAATTATATGGCGGGGGGGATCATTTTATGTAGCTGTGCTTTCGCGCGAAATAAAATGATCCACCCCGCCATATAATTTATCGTTGATCGAGATCTATATCCAACAAAAATTTATAACAAATCCTTAATCTCACTCTCATCAAACCTAGCACCAAATTTTTGGATAATTTTTGAAGCAAGCAAATTGCCTAAATGCCCAGATTTTTCTAAGGTAAAACCATTATTAACGCCAAATAAAAATCCAGCAGCAAAACAATCTCCAGCGCCAGTTGTATCAACTAATTTTGTAATTTTTTCTGCCGCAACCTCAATATGATTTTGTTGTGATAAAATAATGCAACCCTTCTCGCTTCTGGTTATACAGGCGAGAAGTTTTTGATTTAATGCAAAAAAATCTTTTATTTTTTGTAGATTTTCGATATTTTCTAGATCCAATAATTCTTTAATTTCACTTTCATTAGCAAATAAAATATCAAGATCATTGGTTATCAGATCAATAAAATCAGCCTTGTGGCGCGCTACACAAAATAAATCAGAAAGAGTGAAGGCGATTTTTACATTATTTTTTTTAGCTAAAGAAATCGCTTTTTTTAACGCTAAAATTGTATCTTCGCGATCCCATAAATATCCTTCTAGATATAGAATTGACGCATCTACAAAGACTTCTTCATTGATATCTTCTTCAGCAATTTCAGAAGCGCAGCCCAGAAAAGTACACATGGTTCTTTGGGCATCAGGTGTTACTAAAATAAATGATTTAGCTGAAACGTTATCAGCAAATCTTTTTGCAACAAAGTTAATGCCAGTTTTTTCGATTTCAGAAATAAATTTGCGACCAAAATCATCGAGCGCTACTTTTCCAACAAAGGCTGCCGAATTTTTTAATTGAGCAATCGCTGCCATAGAGTTAGCAACAGAGCCGCCAGAGCTGATTTTTTCTGCAGATATATCAGATAATTTTTGTGCCATAGTATCATCAATCAACGACATTGATCCTTTAATCAAAAGATTTTCTTCTAAAAATTTTTCATCAATTTTGCAAACAACATCAACTATAGCATTGCCTATTCCAATGATTTTATTTTTCATATTTTAACATTATTTATTTTAATTTTTTGACCAAACACCTCTTGCAATTTTGTATCAAACCCCCATGGAGCGTTGATAACAAACAATCCACAAGTGTGCATTTTGTAAGTAGCATCTCTTTTATCATCAGAAAAAATAATATGAGAAATTTCGCTAAATTTTAATGCAGCCATTTCTTTATAAAATTTTTGCAAAATTTCTTGTTCGCCTTCTTTATTTATGATGGGGTGCCAAAGCAGATAAATACCGTGCGCGAAGCGTTTTTGCGCATCTTTTAATGAGGTGATAATTTTTTCATAATCACCACTAATTAAATCTTCTCCCTTATCAAAAGCGGGGTCAATTAAGATGAGGCCGCGTTTTTCTAGTGGTGGTAGCTTCGACTTTAAAAGTGAAAAACCATCAACGTTTAAAGAGTGAAATTTTTTGCTGCCAGCAAAATTGCGTTTTAAGCGCACGAATTCTTCTTTTTTTATTTCAGCAAAAATGGCGTGATCTTGTGGCCGTAAGAAATATTGAATAATATAAGGTGATCCGGGATAAAATTTTAGCTCGGTAAAATTTTTATAATTAGCTAAATTATTTTTATAATCAGTCTGATAAGAATTAATTTTTGCCAAAATTTTTATATAATTGAGCAAATTTAAATCATCAAAATCTCGTGTTTTTAAGAAGGTTTGAATGCCATCTAGAGCCTCACTGGTCTTGGTTGCCTCTTCAGAAGAAAGATCATATTTTCCTGCTCCAGCATGAGTATCAAGCACAAAAAAGGGCGCTTCTTTTTCGTGTAATTTTTCGAGGCAAAAAATTAGAGCAACATGTTTAAAAATATCAGCAAAATTGCCGGCGTGATAGAGGTGGCGGTAGTTCATGTAAAGTGATAGAAGAAAATTTAGCCAAAAAACCAGCCAGTAATCATGTAATTTAATAACAGAATCGTGATCGATGCAGCTACTACAGCATTGGTTGTAGCTGCGCCCACGCCTTCAGCTCCACCTTTTGAATGATAGCCAAAATAGCATCCCATAACCGAAATAATAAAGCCAAAGAAGGCAGCTTTAGTAAGGCCTGAGACCACATCGATTTGTTCTAAAAATTTAAAAGTGCTGCTAATATATGGCCCTTCAGAGAAGCCCAGAACGTGTACGCTAACTAGATAGCCGCCCATCACGCCAATTACATCGGCCACTAAAACTAAAAGTGGCAGCATCAGCAAGCCTGCTAAAACACGGGGCGCAATGAGGTATTTGAAGGGATTAGTTGAGAGTGTGCGTAGTGCATCGATTTGTTCGGTAACTCGCATAGTGCCGATTTCTGCTGCCATAGACGCGCCGACGCGACCAGCAACCATAAGGCCTGCAAGCACTGGCCCCAATTCTCTAGTGATTGATAAAACAACTACGGTTGCAATGGTACTTTCGGCGTTAAAGCGTGAAAATCCCGAATAACTTTGTAAAGCTAAAACCGCTCCGCTAAAGATGGCTGTAAGACCAACGACGGGCAAAGAATAAAAACCAATCTGCAAAAATTGGCGCAAAATTATCCGCGGATAGAATGGAGGCGCAAAACAATGGCGCACCGCATTAGAGGCAAAAATCGCAATATCACCGATTTTGTGTATATTCACAATTGTGTAGAAGCCGGTTCTTTCTAGGACAAAAAGGGTTTTTGCTATCATTTTTTGTTAAAAAAGCTTGAAATAAAATATCAATCATGAGATGATGTTAGCTCGTTTTAATTAAAAACGCTAGTTCAGGATAAAAATAATCTAAAGCGTGCCAAAAATAGCTGCAAAATACAAATTGATTTTTACCGCGTTTTTCCTCGCCTGCTTTGTCTGTGCCTCAATTTCTCTTACTGTTCATAGTTTTTCCCATCAGGCGGTTTTTTCGCAAGAATCATCCTTTACAGCGTCAGCAGAGCCATTTTTCGTGGCTGAATCAAGTTTTTTTGCCAAAAACTTTTCTAAAAACCACAAATCTTCAAATCACGATTTATCCAATTGCTCTTTATGCTTCTTTTCCAGCGTTAATAATAATGCAATTTTTTCTGCCGCAATAATTTTTGTCGCCGCAACATTCCATTTATTTTTTACTTGGCGCAAATTTAATCGCGTCAAATTATCTTATCTTTCTTCATCCCGCCACTCACGCGCCCCGCCTTTTGTTTCTTAAATTTTACCTCGTAAATTTTTTAAGAAACAAAATATCAAAAAATGAAAAAATATTTATTTTCGGTTGTGCAATTTGTGCAATTATTTGTGTTGTCGGCGATTTTAGCGCTCTTCACAAGCCAAGCCAGTGCTATATCTGCACCGGTTGAAGAATATGAAATTACTGCAAAAAAACTAAATCATTCTCGCAATAAATTATCGCCGAGTGTTGGTGCGTCTAGTTTTTCCTTTAAAAAAGAAGATATTGATAATTTGCCTTTAGGTGAGGCGACCCCTATCAATCAGCTGCTATTAAGGGCTCCAGGGGTAGCTCAAGATTCTTTCGGACAAATTCATGTGCGCGGAGATCATTCTAATGTGCAATATAGAATCAACGGAATCATGCTTCCAAAGGCAATTGGCAGTTTTGGTCAAATGTTTGATACGCGCTTTGCCGAAAGCGTTGATTTTTTAACTGGTGCATTGCCGGCGCAATATGGCTATCGCACTGCTGGCGTGGTTGATATTAAAACTAAAGATGGTGCTTTTAAAAAAGGCGGCCGTTCAGAAGTTATGGTGGGAAGCTATGATACTGTAAGCACGGCGCAAGAGGTTAGCGGATCTAGCGGTAAGTTAAATTATTATATTAATGGATCTTATTTGCAAAATAATCGTGGCATAGAAAACCCTACCAGCGCTAGAAATGCACAGCATAATGATGCTCAACAAGATCGCTTATTTGGATATTTTTCTTATTTTGTTGATGCGCAAACAAAGCTGAGTTTAATTGTGGCAAATTCAACTAATAGATTTGAGTTGCCAAATAATCCAAATCAACAGGCGGCATATAATTTAAATGGCGCGAATAATATTAATTCTGCAACATTGGATGCAAATCAAAAAGAATCAAATCGCTATACAATTATTGCTTTGCAAGGGGTTAGTGATCTCGAAATTGATTATCAAATTTCGGCTTTTGTGCGTCAAAGTCAGGTTTCTTTTAATGATGATTATGCTGGTGGTTTAGTGTTTAATGGTGTTGCTTCTAGCATTGATCGCAACAGCGTTGCAAGCGGTTTGCAAGGTGATTTTTCTTATGCTTTAAATGAAAAAAACATTTTGCGCAGCGGTTTTTTTGTAAGTGATGATTTTGTTAAAAACAGAAGTAATAATGCGGTTTTTGCAACTAATGATGATGGCGAGCAGCTTGACAACAATCCTCGTCACATCGTTGATCATCAAAGAAAAAGGGCGCAAAATTATGGAATTTATTTACAAAATGAATATCATCCAACCAAAAAATTAACCCTAAATTATGGCGGAAGATTTGAAGCTTCGCAATCTTATAAAAATGAGAGTCAGCTTAGCCCTAGGGTTGGTGCGGTTTATGATTTAACTCAAAAAACTAAACTTCATGCGGGTTTTGCTCGTTATTTTACACCGCCGCAAAATGAGTTAATTTCGCAATCAACTTTAACTAATTATCAAAATACTAGTAATGCACCAAATAGCTTAACCAATGATCCGGTGAGGGCAGAGCGTTCTAATTATTATGATATTGGCGTGAAGCATAAATTAAATGAAAGAACAAATATTGGTTTTGATACTTATTATAAGGATGTTCAGAATCTTCTTGATGAAGGACAATTTGGCAATGCAATAATTTATTCACCACTTAATTTTCAAAGGGCAAGAATTTTTGGTGCAGAAATTACCGCTGATTATCGCCAGAATAATTTCTCGGGATATGTTAATTTGGCGACTTCAAGAGCTAAGGCGCAAAATGTTGTTTCAAATCAATATTTGCTTGATGATGAAGAAATTCGAGGCGCAAAAAGATATGTAAATGTTGATCATGAGCAAAGATTTAATGCGTCAGCAGGTGTTGCTTATTTGTTTAAGCAGACGCGTTATTCTGCCGATATGATTTATGGTAGTGGTTTGAGTAAAGATTTGTATAATCATTTACCGCCTTACACCGTTTTTAATATTGCGGCGGCGCATGATTTTGAATTGCCAATTATTCAAAAATTTAATTTGCGCTTTACTATGCTTAATTTATTTGACAAAGAATATAAATTGCGCGACGGCTCTGGCATTGGCGTTGGAGCTCCTCAATATGGTGCGCGTCGTGCGGCCTATTTAACTTTTAGCAAAGCTTTTTAACCAAATATTTTTTTTATGATTCAGCAATTGCTTACAACTATAAAGCTCGGTGGCTTTTCTGTTTATCCATTATTTTTGTTGGCGATTTTTTCACTGGCAATAATTTGTGATAAGATTTTATTTTATAAAAAACTAGCGAAGCTCCCGGAATCCTTGCTAGATCTGATTGAAACCTATGACTTCTCTTGGATAAAATTAGAAGTAGAGTTAAAAAAACTTAGTGAAAAAAACTGTTACCGCAAATTTTTTTCGGTGATTGCAAATAATAAAACGAAGCCGCTTTGGTGGCTAGAATCAAGATCTGCTGATGAAGCAAAATTAATCGAAAAACAATTTGCTGGTGGCCTATGGATTCTCGAAACAATAGTTACTGCCGCTCCACTATTGGGCTTGCTTGGTACAATTATGGGGATGATGGATGCGTTTAAATTAATTGGCTCAGAAGGTTTGGTTAATCCACATGGCCCCAATGGCGTTACTGCTGGAGTAGCTCAGGCATTGATTGCAACTGCTATTGGTATTTTTATTGCTATCTATTCTTTATTTGCTTTCAACTATTTTTCGCGCAAACAAGATCAAGCGATTGATGAGTTAGAGCGCCTTGGCACAAGGGTTCTTGACCATATTAAATTAGATCACAGTGAGAAAAATTAAAAACTCAAGAAAATATTATGAAACTCAAGCGACTTAGAAAATCAAAGCGCGGCAAGATCGAAATCATTCCGATGATCGATATCATGTTTTTTTTGTTAGCAACTTTTATGCTAACTTCATTAACCATGCATCACTTAGATGCCTTGCCAGTCAACCTTTCGCAAGGAAAAGCGGCGCCCCTTGATAATCGTGATAAAATAACTTTAGCAATTAATAGTAAAAATATTTTATTCCTAAACGAACAGCCTGTAGCGCTTGAAGAGCTAGTAGAAAAATTACAGCCACTTTTGCAAGGTGAAAATAAAACTGTAATTATCGCTTCGGATAAAAATGCTCTACAAGGTGCGGTGACGCAGGCGATGCTACAGGCGCGTGCTGCGGGGGCAGAACATTTTTCAATTATTGTCAAAAATTAATATGAAACTTTCCCCTGCATAAATATGAAATTTCCTTTAACAAGCTTTTTGCTGGCGATAATAATTTGGGTTTTTTGTATCAGTATTTTTGCTTTTTTTTCTTGGCAAAAATCAGAAATAATTCTCGCTACTCTTGAAGTCGACGCATCCATAATCGACAATGTTTCGCAGCAGATTAAAAACAATAATTCAGCAACGCAAAATCAAGATATTATTGAAAAATCTGATCAAAAAACTGCTATTGAAAAAGACCAAACAGCGCAAGAAAAAAATGCTGCAAATCAAAGCGATGCTAAGCAAAATAAAATTGCCACAATCACTGCAAGGCCGCTTCCAGAAATTCCTGAAGAATTGCGCCAAGAGGCTTTCAACAGCTACGCTATTGCGCGTTTTTATATTGCGATTGATGGTTTGGTTACGGTAGAACTAATCAGGCCCTGCAACAATCCGCGCCTCAATCAATTATTGTTGCAAAGTTTGCGCAAATGGAAATTTGCTCCAGCAACTTCTTTTGGCGCTCCTGTGGCTTCAACACAAGATGTAAAAATTAATTTTAAAGTTGAATAATTAGCGATAAATCACTATTTTCTAGTCCTAAATATAAATTTTTGTAAATGCCAAATCTTCAAGAAACCAAAACATTCCCTTATCCCGCTCATAAAATCCACGAGCTAGTAATGGATATCGAAAAATATCCCGAATTTTTGCCATGGTGTAGGCAAGCGAGAATCATTGAAAAAATCTCTACTAATCAACTAACAGCAGATCTTCTCATCAATTTCAAAAACTTTTTTGAAAAATATCGCTCCGAAGTAAAGTATGGAAAAAATATTTCTGAAAATTTTTATTTTATTGAGACGCGAGCAATAGATGGGCCATTCAAGAGCCTTTTTAGTAGTTGGAAGATTCGTGAGCTAGATGAGAATAAATGCGAAGTAGAATTTTTTATCGAGTTTCAATTTAACTCTTTCATTCTTAAAAAAATGATCGGTGGAATTTTTGAAAAAGCCTCGTTAAAAATGATGCAATCTTTTGAGAGTAGGGCACAAGAGCTATTCAAAAATTAAATATCTTCGGCAACATTATTGCTAATCTTCACAACATCCTCAATTTTTTTCTGACATAAATTAATTTGCATTGGCAATACAACCATTGTTTTGCCTTTGTTATGCAGGCGTCGCTGCATAATATAAGCGGTGTGGTTATATAAAAGTTGCGTGAACATATTTTCATTATCGAAAATAAATTTAGTGCCAAAAAATGTTGTGTTAGGATAATCTTTCATCACGCGATTAGTAAGCTGGGAAAGTTTTTCAGCTATATCAGTGCCATATCCAACATATGATTTAGCGAAGCGGCCGTTGGCGTTGCAATAATTGCGGTATTTGCGCAAAGTTGATTTGGTTTTGCGGCGCATTTCTCGCCATTTTTTTTCTTCGCTAAAGATATTAGAATCAAGCTCTCCAACTGTTACAAAAATAAAATTTTTGAAAATCCCCGGAAATAATTTTTTGATTTGCAATAGGCAATTCATTCCGCTGCCAAAAGTTTGATCTAGGATAATCGCGGCTGTAGGAGCACTTTTATCGACTTTTTCTTCGGTTAAAAAACACTCAGCGATGTTTTTATAATCAGCAAATTGCAATTCACTTTGTTCTAGAGATGCTTTTAAGTGGTGATATTGCTGTCTTACCATAAAACCAGCGCCGATAAAGACTGAGGTTATCAAGATTGTGATCCAGCCACCTTCGTAGAATTTTTCAAAAATTGTGATGGCCAAAATCCCTACGCAGACAATAAATCCAATTAAAGCGACAATAAATTTGCGGCGCCATTTTGGTTTGTGGCGATGACGAATCCAATAAATTGTAAGGCCAAGCAGCGACATCGAAAATGTGATAAACACATTGATACTATATAATACAACGAGGATTCGCACTACGCCGCCAGTGATTAGCAGCGTTATGATCGCAGCGATACTCATGAATAGAATGCCATTTTTGACAACTAACCTGCTTGAAAGTGAGCTAAATGATTTTGGCATCCATTCATCGGAGGCCATGTTGGCAATGACTTGCGGGCCAGCGAGCAAACCAGAATTGGCGGCAACTAAAAGTAATCCGGTTTCTAGCAATAAAAGAATTGGCACAATAATAGGCCCCAATTCTACGCCACCAAGCGACCAAGTTTCTGTGATGATATAAAATACCGAAGCGTTAAGAGTTTGGCCTTCAGTTTTGCTAACGCCCCATAATAAATAAAGCAAAATGATTCCTGCGGCCATAAAAGCCAAGGATATTGCCAGCATCAACATTGTAAGTTTTGCTGTTTTGATTCGTGGCTCAGAAAGAGTATTAACATTGTTTGATACGGCTTCGAGACCAGTGTATGTACCGCCACCCATCGAGAAGGCTTTTAAAAATAGTGATATTACGAATAACAATCCGGCAGTTTCGCCCAAGCTTTGAGTTTCTTCAATTGCTTTAGGCACAAGTTCTGACAGGCCATAGCGATGGGCAAAAATTCCATAAAATATCAGAGAGACATGCGTAAGAATGAAGCCAAGAAAAATTGGCATCAAAAATTTGATTGATTCTTTCATGCCGCGCAAATTAAGGAAAGCCAGCAGTATAACCAACAAAATGGCGGTGAAAATTTTTAGCCATTGAAATTCGAGTGGGAAAAAACTAAACATCGCATCAATACCGCTGGCAACAGAAATCGAAATTGTGAGAACGTAATCAATGATCAGTGCCGAGCCAGAAACCAAGCCAGCGTAAGGCCCAAGCAGTCGAGTTGCTACGCGATAACCGCCGCCGCCATTGGGAAATAATTCGATAACTTGAGTGTAAGCGTAAGAGATGATGAAGACTGTGAAGGCGGTGGCAATCGCAAGATAAATTGCGACTTCTTCATGGGTTCCGAGCGCTAAAAATGCCTCTTCAGGACCATAGCAAGAAGATGAAATGCCATCTGCTCCAAGCCCAACCCATGCCATAAAGGCAATAAGCGATAGGCTCTTGCGAGTGTTGGTATCAAAAGGATCGCGCGGCTTGCCGAGCATGAAATTTCGTAGCCTAATCAGCATTTTTAATTTTATGCATAATTTCTTGAATCAATTGAGGTGATTTTTCTCCCCTCACTTTTTCAATTCCAGAAGAAATATCAACCATCTTGGCACCCGTTATTTTCAAGGCCTCTTCGATGTTATTAATATTTAATCCTCCTGATAAAAACCAATTTTTTGAGCAAGAAAAATTTTGTAAAAAATTAAAATCAAAAGATTCTCCTGATCCGCTAGTGATGTTATCAAAAAGAAAAATATCACTCACATCAATAAAATCAAGGCTTTGTTCTAAATCTATTTTTTTGTTAATTGCAAAAGCTTGAATAATCTTGATAGTAGGGAAGGTTTTTTTTATCTCTAAAATGCGTTTTTTATCATCGATATCATGAAGCTGAAAGTATTGTGGTTGTAGGCTAAAGACGATATTATGCAAAAGTTCTAAACTGGGATTAACCACAACAGCAACCTTGTTAATATGAGGAGGGATTAGCTTCGCAAGCTCCGCTGCCTTTGCAGGAGTAATATTGCGCGGTGATTTATCATAAAAAACAAAGCCAATAAAATCGGCGTTATTTTCAACGGCACTCAGCAAAGACTGACTTTCTGTGAAGCCGCAAAGCTTAACTTGCATAAATTTGCTTAAAGTTTAAACCCTGGGGGTAATGGCATTCCATTGGTAGCGGCCTTGATTGAGCTTGCCGAACCTTCATCCATTTTATTTTTAGCATCATTAAAAGCGGCAATAATTAGATCTTCTAATATCTCTTTCTCTTCTTTTTGTATTAAAGAATCGTCAATTGCAATTTTTTTTGCAACGCCAGCACCGGTAATCATAACTTTTACCAATCCCGAACCAGAAAGGCCTTCATAGCTATGATTAGCTAAATCATCTTGCACTTTTTGCATTTTTTTCTGCATTTCTTGCGCTTGTCTCATCAAAGCTTTGATATCCATAATCTTGTTTTAAATATTAAATCCGATTTGCTTCAGAGCATTGCGCAACTTATAGCGCAAGATCTGATTCATTCTTCTAAATAAGCCTGATTTGTCAACATTTTCCTTTGCAAATAAAGAATATTCTAAAGTTTTATAATTTTTAATCTCAATTTTCATTGTCGCAATTTTTGCGCCTTTAACGATTGGCGCGTAGATTGGTCCGAGATAATTTATTTTAACAGTGATATTTTCCAGTTGTTTTTCTGCTGGAATATTAACCGAAATATCCTGATTTGCAGCAACCTCAACATCATTTTTATTGCCCATCCACATTTTTAATTTTGCTATTGGTGTATCTTTTTTAAAAAGAGTTAATTTTTTATATTCATCAAAACCATAATCGAATAATTCGGTGATTAAAACAGCGCGTTGTTTGGGGGTTTTTACTTTATTAACCACTGCCACCAAGCGACGATTATTGCGCTTAACACTAGCAACCACGCCATAAGCACCATCTCCAGTATAGCCAGTTTTGCCACCAACCACGCCATCATAATTTCCTAATAATGGATTGTGATTTGATTGGGTAATTGCACGATAGGTAAATTCTTTAATGGATAAATAAGGAGCAAATTGTGGAAAATCTTGATAGATGTGCGAAATTACTATTCCAAGATCACGCAAGCTCATATAATGCCCATCTTCATTGAGGCCGTGGGGATTTTGAAAGTGGCTATTTTTTAAGCCAATTTCTTTTGCTTTGAAGTTCATTAAAGTGGCAAATTTTTCGATGCTACCGGCAGAGCTTTCAGCCAGAGCAATTGAGGCATCATTGCCAGAAACCGCAAGCAATCCTTTGAGTAATTCTTCCACCGAAACTACATCACCATAATTTAAAAACATACTCGAGCCGCGTTTATTACGAGCATCATTGCCGATCAAGCATTGATTATTGAGGTTAAGTCGACCCTGACCGATTTGATCAAACAGCACATAAGCCGTCATGATTTTTGTCATTGAAGATGGCGCCAAGCGAACATCAGCATTTTTTTGCAACAATACTTCGCCAGTATCTGAATCCATCAAAAAATAATAATCAGCCTTAGTTAAAATAGGAAAATCTTTTACAGAGAGAGAAGGGGCGCCAAGAGCCTGAAAACAAAGAATAAAACTAAGGATAAATCCTGATAGTATGGAATTTTTCATCTAAAATTATTTATTTGTAGCTTGGTTGTTATTGACGGGAGCTGGATTATTACGCGCAAAATTTTGTCTAATAATTTGCAGTGCGATTCCTTTTCTTAGCTCTTCGTCTATCAGAGAAGGTTTTTTTACTTCTTCTTTTTTTACCAAAGTATTATTTTTGATTTTTTCTTTCTCAACAAATGTCGAATCTTCCCCAAAAATATTTGCCAATTTTTGTTGTTTTTTTAGTTGCCTTTGTTCTTTGATTAAAATTTCGCTCAGCTCAATATCCTCAGCATTCTGTGATCTTATTAAATCATCAATGTTTGTTTGTAAAATTTGATTTCCTGCCAAGAAATAACGCTTATCATTCAGTGTAGAAGCAATGCCATAATAGTCGCGCTCAGGGATTTGTATTTTGTCAAATTCAACTCCAGAAACTACAAAAGGTTGGTGAACGCCAAGATTGTAAGTTAAATCAAACATGTCGTCAGGAAGCTTATTTTGTTGATTAGCAATGTTTCCGGCGACAAGAGTTTGTTGATCGGGAGAAAAATTTTCTTCTTGCTTGAGAGAAAATTTAGTGGTGTCAACATTAGCAGAAGAATAGCGCGCCGAACCAGCAATGCCAAGTAATTCATCTGGCTCAGAAAATCTATTAGTATTATTTTTTTGCTTCTCAACAACGGAATTTATATTTGGATTTTGTTCGCCTTCACGCGGTGGCGGTGAGCGAAAGGCGTTAATTTTTGAAACATCACCACTAAATCTTTTTTCAAATTCTGAGTTGGTATTATTGTGACTTTTTGAAGAGGCGCAAGAGTCTAGGGCGATAAGTGCAAGCAACAAGAAACCTTTGATCCAAAAGCCGATTTGAGTCATTATTTATTTTTTACAATAATTGCTTGATGTCCCGATTTAGTAAGTTTTGCAATGGTTGCCGTAGCTTTTTGCTTGCTAGGGAAGGGTCCAATTAGAACGCGATAAACAGTTTTATCACCACTTTGCGCTTCTTCAATTGTGGCAGGAGTCGCCTTGCTAGCAAATTTTTGAATTTCTTCCAAAGAATTTGTAGCCCGCTGTAAAACACTAAATGAGCCAGTTTGCACAAAAATTCCTTTTTGTTTTTTTGTAACTACCTCATCTTTTATAGCAATAGCCGCAGGTTCTGATTTGTTTTTATGGAGAGAATATTCGATAGTGCGTTCTTTATTGTTTACGCCATTGTCAGCAGTTAAAATATCCGCCTCGTTAATTTCTTGAGCCGGGCTAGATGCAACTTGTTGTGGATCAGTTGGCATTCGCAAAGTATTTTTAATCGCCTCAGAAGATGAAGCTGAGTCAGAGTATTTATTGCTCGCAACTGGCGCCATTGGAGGCTCATCAGATTTATTGGGCTGAGTTTTAATTTTTTCTTCAGAGAGATTTCCTTGTGCTGCCAAAGCCTGCATGTTTAAATCAGGAGTTCTCATCTTAACATTATGAGGATTGCCCTGCAAATCAACAATTCTCATTTGTGTTTGCTGAGGCGATCTATTGCAACTGGCGAGGCCAAGCAATGTAATGAATAAAAATATTCTATAAAAAAATCGCATATTTTTCTAAATTGGTTTTTGATACTGAATTAATTAACAATTCGTGAAAAAAAACAAGGGGATTCTTATAAGTTTATCAAAAGAGTATCTTCTTAGAATTTTCTCTTTTGATAAACTTATAAGAGCCTACCGAGTCCGACCATGTTGCTTCCCAGCCGCTTGCTCTTGAGCCTCAACCATACTAACCCAAAATCCACGATTCGCTCGCTTATTAATAATTTGCGCCGACTGTATCAAATAAGTCAATTTTTGTCCCAAAATCACCGAAGTCCAGAAACCAATCGGCTTCACGATATCAACAATTTTGGTTTCAGCTAACTCAGCTTTTTCTTTTTGCTGTTGTTCTGAAGTGATTAATTCATAATCTTGCTTAGGTGCCAACTTGCCTATTTTATCAGCTCTTACAGCAGAATGCGCTTTGGGAATCTCATCTAATTTGCGCAATAATTCTTCATCTTCTTTAATAAATTTTTTTAAATCATTTTTGATAAATTCAGCGGTTTTAATTGATCCACCATAAATCGCCTGAGCAACTGCAATAAATAAGGATAACAATATTCGTGCAAATATAATAAATAGAAAAATACCAGCAATAATTATCAATAACGGTGATATTTTGTGGAGGAGTAAAAAATCAATCATAAATTATTTGCAAATCTCTTTAAGTTTAGCGTAAGCCTGCGCAAAGCCAATTAAAGAATATGTATCGTTAGAAATTTTATTATCACGCGCAGTTCCAACAATTGTTACTTCCTCACTTTTCTGCATTTCTTTAATTATGTCAAGATCATCATTGTTATCACTAGCCCAAGCAATCGCCATATAAGGAAATAAATAGAATTTTTTAGATCCAAATGACATCTGAATATCAGAAGTTTGTTTGTAGATAAAGCCAGATGAGACGCTAATTTCGTCAGAATCATTAGCTAAATTTGTTACCAATAAATAAGGTTCGCCGCGATGCAAAAAATTATCCTCTTTCCTTATGGGTAGGGATACGGCATAGCATACAACTTTATCACCGCGATTACTTTTAAATACGCTCCAATCCTGAAATTTAGCCTGTAAATCTGCGGCATTAGCACTATCAATGGGTTGAGAGAGGCAATAAAATAGCAAAAAAGCACCGCAAAAAGCAGTGAATCGAGTCCAAAGAGTAAAACATGTTATTAGAACCGCCATATTGACTTTTTTAGTTTTTAATGATAATCTTTATCTTTAAATTTTTAGCAATTGCAAAATATTTTATTTAGAATGTCAGCAAAAACAATATCAGTAGAAAAAACAGTGTCTCATTTAGAAGAAATTCCTAGTGTGAATAGTGGGGCAAGCCACGCTACAGAAGGTGTTGCTCATGATGCACATACCCCACTTAGTCAGTTTGAAGTAAAAAAAATCTTCGATTTTAATTTTGGCTCAATCGACCTAAGCCTTACAAACTCAGCGCTTTACATGATTTTAGCTACTGCAATTGCAATTTTATTCTTGCATATTGCCACTAAAAGAAAATCACTAATTCCATCAAGATTACAAGTGATCGCTGAAGGAATGTATAATTTTGTGATTGATATGGTTAAAAGTAGCATCGGCAATGAAGGAAATAAATTCTTTCCATTAGTTTTTTGCCTATTCACTTTTATTTTGATATGCAATATTTTGGGGATGGCGCCTTATTCATTCACAGCAACAAGCCAAGTGGTCGTTAGCTTCTCACTAGCAATTCTTTCTTTTACTACGGTTACAATTTTTGCAATTTGGCGCAATGGATTTCTTGGTTTTTTGCATATGTTTTTGCCTAGTGGAGTGCCGCTCTGGATGGCGCCAATTATATTTTTTATTGAGCTCTTGTCATTTTTAATTCGCCCAATTACGCTCTCAGTTCGTCTTTTTGCTAACATGGTCGCGGGTCATGTATTACTTAAAGTAGTGGCTGGTTTTATAATTTCCCTGGGAGTAATTTTTGGCACTTTGCCATTTTTATTCAGCATCGTTATGATTGGATTCGAAACATTTGTAGCAGTGCTTCAAGCATATATTTTTGCAATTCTAGTTTGCGCTTATTTGGGCGAAGTCACTAGAGCGCATTAAAAAGAATAATGGGTTATTAAACAAGACAATTGGTGAGACATACAGAATTAAGGTTCTTCATTATAATTCCTCATCTATTAGTTTAACTTTAATGCTCATTTACTAAGGCAGAATTTCTGCTTCAATATCAACTTAATTTTATAACAAAATGGAATTAGTAGCTCTTAAATATATCGGTGTTGGTTTGTGCTCAATAGGCATGGCTGGCGCGGCAATTGCAATCGGAAACATCTTCTCTGGCTTTTTCAACAGCTTGGCAAGAAATCCTTCTGCTGCTAGCAAAATTGAAAAATACATCTATATCGCTGTTGGTCTTGCTGAAGCAATGGGTATCTTTGCAGTACTTCTTGCTTTCTTGATCTTGTTTTCAAAATAATTTTATGGTTGCTACGCCCTTGTTTTATATTAGGGCGTTCGCGCTATTGCTATAAATTCGCTATAAAAATTTGGGGGCATTAATTTGCTCCCAAATTTAGATCATTTATTTTAATTTTAGACATGCCTCAATTCGATTTTACAACATATAGTGCCCAAATTTTTTGGTTTAGCATTTGTTTTTTTGTGCTTTATTATTTTATGGCAAGCGTTATCCTGCCTAGAATTCGCGGCATTATCGCTGATAGAAAAAATGTTGTAAGTGATGATCTTTTATCGGCAGAATCTCTCAATGAGCAAAATGACGCCTCTAGAACCAAAACAGATGAAATTTTGCGCGAGGCAGATTTAAAATATAAAACAGTCATGGATACAGCTGTCAAAGAAGCGGCTCAGCGCAAAGAAAAATTCGTTGAAGAATTCAAAATCACCGCTGAAAATTTAATTGAAAAATCGAAAGCAGAAATAGACAAAATGATTACCAATTCAGATACACAAAACCGCTCTGCTATTGAAAAATTAGTAACATTAACACAAAATAAAATTTTTAATTCTTAATATATGTTTGACGAAAGATTTTGGCTCGCAATAGCATTTTTAGGCTTTGTTTCTTTGATTGTGAGGCACGTCGCTCCAATTATTGTTAAACAACTTGATGCTAAATCAAAACAAATATCTGAAGATCTTTTAGGGGCAAAAGAAATGAAGGAGCGAGCCGCAAGAATGCTTGTTGCTAGTGAAGAGCGCTACAAAGAAGCAATCGTTTTTGCTGATAATTTAGTTAAAGATTCTGCGATTGAAGCGCAAAAATATTTTGCAGAAGCGCTAAAATTGGCAGAAGTTGAAATTGCAAAAAAAATGGTTGCTGTTGAAAATCGTATCAAACAAGAGCAAGAAAGTGCAATGCGTGAAATCAAAATCAAAATTATTGATTCAGCTTTACAAACTGTGCAAAGTAACATGCATAATTTACAAAAAAGCCAAGCTAGCAATTTAGTCAAAAAGGCTACAGATAGCGTTAGCAAGCTGGTTCATTAATATATATTTAAATGAAATTCACACTCTCTTGGCTTAAGCAATATTTAGATACTAACGCTACAGTTGAGCAGGTTTGCACTACTCTTACAAATATTGGTCTTGAAGTTGAATCTTGCGAAGATCAAGCCAAATCACTTTCTTTTTTCTCGGTTGCAAAAATTATTGAAGCAAAAAAACACGAAAATTCTGACAAGTTAAGAATCTGTCAAGTTGAGGTGGCTGTTGATGGCAAGCCCAATCAACTTTTGCAAATTATTTGTGGAGCTGCCAATGCTCGCGAAGGAATAAAAGTGGCCTATGCTATGATCGGCGCGGTTATTCCAGCTAATGGCATGGTAATAAAAAAAGCAAAAATTGCTGGAGTTGAAAGTAACGGAATGTTGTGTTCAGCCAAAGAATTAGGCTTGGGAGAGGGCGATGAAGGCATTATTGAAATTGATGAAAAATTTGCTATCGGCACAAAAATTACTGCAATTTTTAACAAAAATGATGCGGTAATCGAAATCAATGTCACGCCAAATCGTGGTGATTGTTTAGGTGTTTATGGAATCGCGCATGACCTTGCTGCTGCTGGCTTAGGAGAGTTACAAAAATTCTCTATAAAAAAAGAAGCTGGGCAATTTGCTTTACCAATTAAGTTCGAAAATCATGCTCCTGAGCTTTGCAATCTTGCTGCCTTTCGTGTTATAAAAAATATCAAAAATTGTGAATCACCAAAATGGCTGAAGGATCAACTGGCAAGCGTTGGAGCTAATTCAATTTCTGCAGTTGTTGATGTTACTAATTATGTAATGCTTTGTTTAAATAGGCCAATGCATGCTTATGATGCCTCTAAAATTAAGGGTTCGCTGCATATTCGTTTAGCGCGTTTGGGCGAAGAAATCATATCATTAAAAAATGAAGAACATATTTTAGATGAAAAAATGTTAGTAATTTCTGATGATGAAAAAGCGGTTGGAATCGCTGGTATTATTGGTTCTAGCAATTCATCATGTGATTTGACTACTAGTGAAATTTTGCTTGAGGCCGCATATTTTAATTCTGTTTCTGTGGCCACAACTGGCCGTGCTTTAAATATTTTAAGTGATGCACGCTATCGTTTTGAGCGCGGTGTTGATACGGCTTCATGCCAGCAGGGGATTGATTTTGCAACGCAGTTGATTCTTGAAATTTGTGGTGGCGAAGTTAGTGAAATAGAACTGGTGAAAGGTGCTGCAGTTGCGGTGAAAAAAATTGAATTTGATTTAGCTCTAATTAAAAAACGCACAGGCGTTGCAGTGGCTTCAGATAAGGCTCTAGAGATTTTGCAAAAATTACAATTTACTCCAGAAAAAATTTCTGTTGATAAATTTTTAGTCACTATTCCATCGCATCGTCATGATATAGAGGGGCCATGTGATTTGGTTGAAGAGGTGATTAGAATTTATGGTTATGATAAAATTCAGCCACAAAAAATTGATATTTTTCCAACAAAGTTTTCTGATGATATTTTTGATAAAACCAGAGCTGCATTGATTGCGGGCGGTTTTGTTGAAAATATCAATTGGTCATTTTGTGATCACAATTTAGTGGAGATTTTTGCACAAATAAAGCCACAATTAATGTTGGCGAATCCAATTAGCGCTGATCTTGATCACATGCGCCCTAATTTATTGATTGGTTTAATTCAATCATATCAAAAAAATTATTTACGCAATTTTAGTGATATTTCATTTTTTGAAATTGGCAAAGTTTTTTCTGATATTGATGAAAGGTCGCAAAGGCTTATGATTGGCGGCTTGAGGGCTGGTAAAAATAAAGGACAAAATCACTATAATGATCAAAGAGCTTTCGATATTTTTGATGTAAAAAAAGATTTATTTGATGTTGTAGAAATTTTTGGATTAAAGGGTTCGAGCTTGCAAATTAGTGCCGCAGAAGCTCCTAAATATTATCATCCGCACAGATCAGCGGCATTAAAATTAGGCAAAAATATTATTGGATATTTTGGTGAAATTCATCCAAAAATTGCTAAAAAATTTGATATAAAAACTGCGATCAATACTTTTGAAATTTTTGTCGATGCTTTGCCGCAAAATTTTATGCAACAATCACAAAAATCTGCTACAAAAAAATCTTTTGCGGCGAATGATCTTCCTACGGTAGAGCGTGATTTCGCGTTTTTGTTAGATAAATCGCAAACGATTGGTGATCTAATAAAAACTATTGAAAATTGCGATAAGCAGCTCATCAAGCAAGTTGATATTTTTGATATTTATAGCGGAAAAAACATTGTAGAAGGCAAAAAATCAATTGCTCTGCGCGCTCTAATTCAGCCGCTTGAGAAAACATTAACCTCGGAAGAAATTGATCTCTTAAGCAAAAAAATTATTGATGCTGTTGCAAAAACATGCAATGCTGAGCTTAGAAGCGCTTAGTTGTTTTTGATCTTGCTTCGTATTAGTTGAAAATTAATTTTGTGCCAGATGATGGTTCAAACATTAAACAACAATCGCGGCAGTTAGAGCTCTCTACGCATATGTCCAGCCAAGTTAATGAAAAAATAAAAGGCGGTCAAAAGGGATTGGTTACCAAAAATTAGAAAGTGGTAAATCGAATTTTTCGCCGCGATTTGCAGTGCCTAATCTACAATCCGAATTTCTTCACTAAAACTTCAGCAATTTGCACAGCATTTAACGCGGCACCTTTGCGCAAATTATCAGCAACAACCCACATTGCCAAACCATTAGCAACACTAGGATCTTTGCGTAAGCGCGAAACAAAAACC